>NZ_JAMYQH010000022.1:0-115353 GCF_040320765.1 Mesorhizobium sp. M0618
GTAGGGGAGTAGGGGAGTAGGGGAGTAGGGGAGTAGGGGAGTAGGGGAGTAGGGGAGTAGGGGAGTAGGGGAGTAGGGTGTGTGTTCCGCAGGTACAATCTGCCCCTACTGCCTTATTCTCCCCACTCCCCTAGAGCAATCAAATGCCTTCACCGGCAAGTTCCTCCGAAATCGTGCCGACCTGGTCCTGGGCGCTGCGCATCATCGGATAGATGGCCAGCACCTTTTGCCAGGCCTCGAGCGCCGATTGCTTGTGGCCGGTCAACGCCATGATCTGCGCCAGGCCGGACAGCGCACCGAAATGGCGCGGCTCGAGCTGCAGCGTATGGTCGATGTCGGACATCGACTTGCCGTAGTTCTTCATCATGAAATGCACGGTGGCACGCCGGTTCCAGCCTTCGGCATAGGTCGGCTGCAAAGTCACCACTTGGTCGAGGAAATCGAGCGCGACGTCGAATTTCTGGCTTTCGACGGCTTTTTGCGACCATTGCATCATCAGGTCGATCGAGGCGCTGCCGGATTGCGACCACTCGCCCCAGATGTTGCCGGCGATGCGCTCCGCCGCCTTTTCGTTGCGCTCGCGTTTCAGATCGCTGAACAACTGGTCGAGGCGGGCTTGTTTCGTCGTTGCGGCGGGCGGGGCGTCCTGAGTGGCCGGCGGCGCGACAGCATCATCCGCCCATGCCGGGCCATAAATGGCGCCGGAAACAAGCAGAGATGTCAAAAATGCAAAAAGAATCCGCATCGCCGGACTCTAGTCCCAGGCGACGGAACGTCAAACTGAATTTGGCGTGAAAGGCCGGCAGGCGGCAACAAGCATCAAATGGGCGGAGGCAACAGCCTCCTGCCCGAAAGCTCAGCCCTGGCGTGCCTTGTAGCGCGGGGCGGTCTTGTTGATGATGTAGACGCGGCCCTTGCGGCGAACCAGCTGGTTGTCGCGGTGACGCGCCTTCAGCGCCTTGAGCGAATTCTTGATCTTCATGGTCTTGCCTGTCGGTGTGGACCCGGTCCGGGTCGAAATTTTAAGGCGCGCCAGAAGACGCGCCTTTGAACTGTGGGGTGGCTCATAAACGAGGAGCCTTGTCCCTGTCAACCGCAAGCGTGCTCCATTGCGGCTGTGAATCATCCCTGTCATCAATTATCCGCCATATCGGCCTGGCGCATTGCGCGGCCCTGGGCCGGCTGGGATGATGCGGTCGCCGTGAAGTGATTTGGAGAGAACCATGCGCCGAATGTTCCTGTCCGCCTGCCTTGTCCTGCTGGCGGCAGCTTCGGTTGCGCGCGCGCAGGAATGCGACCGCAGCGATGATAGCCAGCAGATGATGAACATCTGTGCCGGCGAAGACTATCAGGCCGCCGACGCTAGGCTCAACAAGGCCTATCAAAACCTCACCAGCTCGGATGGTGCCGACGGCAAGAGATTGCTGCAGGTGGCGCAACGCGCCTGGATCACTTTTCGCGATGCCGAGTGCGCGCATTCCACTGCCGCCAGCGAAGGCGGATCAATCCATTCGATGGAAGTCTCGCAATGCCTGACCAGATTGACCAATGATCGCGTCAAGCAGCTCGCTGCCGCGGCCAATTGCGAGGAAGGCGATGTGAGTTGCGCCAATCCAGGCGAGGAGGAGAGCGACGACGTGCAGTAGGCAACCTTATGAGGCGCGACGGCTGATCCGAGTGAAGTGGCCCATCTTGCGGCCGGGCCGCGCTTCGGCCTTGCCGTAGAGATGCAGCATCAGATCGGGCTCGGCGAGAAGCTCAGGGACGCGCAGCACATCGTCGCCGATCAGGTTCTCCATCACGCAGTCGGAGTGGCGGTCCGGGCTGCCGAGCGGCAGGCCGGCGATGGCGCGGATATGCTGCTCGAACTGCGAAACGATACAGGCGGCTTCCGTCCAATGGCCGGAATTGTGCACGCGCGGCGCGATCTCGTTGGCCAGCAGCGAGCCGTCCGCCAGCACGAAGAACTCGACACCGATGACACCGGCATAGTTCAGCGCCGACAGGACCTTCGATGCCGCCGTTCGTGCCGCTTGCGCCGTTTCGAGCCTTACGCGGGCCGGTAAGGTCGACGTATGGAGAATGCCGTTGCGGTGGACATTCTCGGCCGGATCGTAGGCGACGACCGCACCGTCCAGCCCACGCGCCGCGATCACCGAGATCTCGCGCTCGAACGGCACGAAGGACTCCAGGATCAGCGGCACATTGCCCATCGCCTCGCAGGTGCCGGCAAGACCGCCGGCTTCCATGTTGCTGAAGACGCGCTGGCCCTTGCCGTCATAGCCCATGCGCCGAGTCTTCAGGATGCCGCTGCCGTCGAACGCTTTCAGCGCCGCCGTCAGCTCGTCATCATTGTCGACGGCGTGGAAATTCGCGGTGGCAATGCCGATGCCGTTGAGGAATGTTTTTTCGTCCACCCGGTCCTGCGCCACTTCCAGCGCACGCGCCGGCGGATAGACCGGAACCTTGGCGGCCAGAGCGCTGGCGGCCGCGACCGGGACGTTCTCGAACTCGTAGGTGATGACGGAACTCGACGCTGTCAGTTCGGCAAGGGCGGCCGAGTCGTCATAGGCAGCTGTTATTTGCCGGTTGGCGACCTGTGCCGCGGGGCAATCCGCTTGCGGCTCCAGCACCACGGTGCGGTAGCCAAGGCGGGCGGCGGCAACAGCCAGCATGCGGCCGAGTTGGCCGCCGCCAATGATGCCGATGGTCGATCCGGCGGGCAGGCTCACGGCGTATCCGTCGGTTCTGCCGCGACCTTAGCGGTCTGCGCGGCGCGCCAGGCATCCAGACGGACGGCAAGGCTATCATCGTTCAGGGCCAGCACGGCAGCGGCCAGAAGGGCTGCGTTGGCGGCGCCGGCCTTGCCGATGGCCAGCGTGCCCACGGGAATGCCGGCCGGCATCTGGACAATGGACAGCAGCGAATCCTGCCCGGAAAGCGCTTTCGATTCCACCGGCACACCGAACACCGGCAGCGGCGTCATCGCCGCCGTCATGCCGGGCAGGTGCGCCGCACCGCCGGCGCCGGCGATGATCACCTTGTAACCGGCCGCCTTGGCGCCTTTGGCGAAATCATAGAGCCGGTCCGGTGTGCGATGCGCGGAAATGATCAGCCGCTTGTGCGGGATGCCTAGTGCTTCCAGCGTTTCGGCGGCATGACGCATCGTCGCCCAGTCGGACTGGCTGCCCATGATGATGGCGACGTCGGCGCGTTGATCGTCCAAGTCCGTGTTCCCCGGCGACAAAGGCGCGCCTTAGCGGAATTCGCGCGAGGCCGCAAGGATAGGCGGCCGCCGCTTCGGTCCGGCAAGACGGAAACCAGCCGTTCAGATGCCGTCGCGCTCGGCCTCTGGCGTCGAGACCAGCAACGCCGAAGCCGCGTTGGCAGCGGTGACCGCCGCGTGCATGGTCTCTCCTCGGGCAAGTCCCGCGGCCAGCGCGCCAACGAATTCATCGCCGGCGCCATGCGTGCTGGCGACCTTGACCGGGACGGCCAGCAGCGCAAAGGCCTCGCCGGTCTGGTCGCAGGAGGCGACGCCCTCGCCGCCCGCCGTGACAATCGCCACCGGATAAAGATCGGCCAGCAATCGTGCGGCTTGCGCGGCCCCGTCCTGCGTCTCCACCACTGCTGTGCCAGCCAGGAATTCCGCCTCGATTGCGTTGACCACCAATATGTCGACCAGGGCGATCAACTCGTCGGAGAGTTTGCGCGCGGGGGCCGCGTTGAGCACGACGCGGCCGCCCTGTGCTTTGACGGCGCGTGCGGCGGCAATGTTGCCGGCTTCCGGCACTTCGTTCTGTAACAAAAGCACTGCCGTTTGGGCCATCACATCGGAAGCTGAGGCAATGTCGGCATGGCCCAGTGTCAGATTGCTGCCTGAGACGATCACCGCGCCATAGTCGCCGCCCGCGTCGAAGATCGCCACGCTCATGCCGGAGCCGGCGCCAGCGGCCACCCGCACGAAGCGGTGGTCGACCTTGGCGCGATCGAGATTGGCCAGCAACGCCCGCCCGAAATCATCGCCGCCGACGGCGCCGATCATCGCCGCGCGCACACCGGCCCGCGCCGCCGAGACAGCCTGGTTGCCGCCCTTGCCGCCGCATTTCGGATGCCATGCATGGCCGGTCACCGTCTCGCCCTTGCGCGGGCGATCGGGCGCGTCGACCATGATGTCATAATGCAAGCTGCCGAACACGGTGACCAGCGGCGTTGTCGTCATGAGCCCCGGTCTTTTCGTTTCGATGTCACCGCCGACATGGTGCGGCCGAGATTGCGCTCAGCCGCTTGATAGTCGCGCTGCGCCACCGCCACGAACAGCGCGTCGAGGATGTTGAGCTGGGCAATGCGCGCCGCTGCGTTCTCGCCCATCAGCGGCGACCCTTGCGCGGTCGAGCAAAGCACGATGTCGGCGACCGCAGCCAGCGGCGAGTTGTCGTAGTTGGTGATGGCCAGCGTGCGGGCACCGTTCTTGCGGGCCAGCTGGATGGCGTCGATGACGGCCGACGTGTTGCCCGAATGCGAGAAGCCGACGGCGATGTCGTCGCCGCCGAGCAGCGAGGCCGACATCAGCATCATATGCGAATCGTCATAGACCGATGCGCGGATGCCGATGCGCAGAAACTTGTGCGAGACATCGCGGGCGATCTGCGCCGAGCCGCCGACGCCATAGAAATCCCGGTTCTTGGCACGGAAGAGCAGCTCGGCGGCGCGGTCGAAATCCTCGATGTCGAGGATTGCCAGCGTTTCCTCCAGCGCCTGGATGGAGGTGCGGAACACCTTCTGCACGATCTCGGCCGAACTGTCGTCGGACGACAGTTCCTGGTGCATCTCGGCGGTCGGCAGGCGACTGTATTCATAGACGGCGGTGCGGAAGTCGCGATAGCCGGAAAAGCCGAGCTTCTTGGCGATCTTGACCACCATCGCCTCGGACACGCCAGACTCTTCGGCGATCTGCTTCAGCGGAATGCTCTCGTCGAAGCCGCGCCGGCCGAAGACGGTTTCCACCACCTTCGCCTCCAACGGGGTGAGATGCGGCATCATCATGCGGATGCGCGGTCCTACCGCTTTCAGGTCCAGCCCGCTCAAGGTCATCCACGCCCCCTCGTCACGCGATCGATAAGCATCGCGGCGAGGATTATAAGACCAGTTGCCAGAAGCTGATAGAAGGACTGGACGTTCATCAGCGTCAAACCGTTGCGCATGGCGCCGAGGATGACGGCGCCCAGGATGGTGCCGACGATGCTGCCCTTGCCGCCCATCAGCGAGGCGCCGCCGATGGCGGCAGCCGCGATGGCGTCGAGTTCCCAGAGATTGCCGAGGATGGGCTCGGCGGCGCCGAGCCGGCCGATCAGGATCTGCGCGGCAAGCGCTGCCAGCAGGCCTGAGATCATGTAGGCGGCGATCTTGGTGCGGGCAATCGGCACGCCGGCGATGTAGGCCGCCTCCTCGTTGCCGCCGACGGCAAGCAGATATTCGCCGAAGGGCGTCTTCTTCAAAACGACCCAGGCGACGACAGCCACGCAGGCGACGATGACGACCGCCAGGGGCAGTCCAAACAGCGATCCGTTGAAGATGGCGCGGAACCCCGCGGGCAGGCCCAGAACCGGATTGCCGCCGGTGTAGATCAGTGCCAGCGCCCGGTAGGTGCTGAGCGTCCCCAATGTGACGATGAAGGGCTGCAGCCCGACATAGGCGACGAGCACGCCGTTGACGAGGCCGCAGGCAAGGCCAATGGCGAAGCCGGCGGCGATGGCCAGCGGAAACGGCACGCCGGCGACCATCATAGAGGCCGAGATGACGGCCGAGAGTGCCGCCGTCGGCCCGACCGACAGGTCGATGCCGCCGGAGATGATGACCAGCGTCATGCCGAGTGCGAGACAGGCATTGATGCTCGACTGCTGCAGGATGTTGATCAGGTTACGCTCGGCGAAGAAGCCGGGCACCAGCGCGCCGAATACTGCCAGGATCACGACAAGGCCGATCAGCGTGCCGGCGTCGCGCATGGAAACGCCGCGCAGGAATTCGGCGCGTGGCCGCACCAGAGTGGTATCCGACATATCCGTCACCTCTGCCTTGCCTGTTACGCGGCCGGCGTTTGCGTTTGCGGGATGGCGTGCGCCGCGATCGCCTGTTCGCTGATATCGTCTCTGTGGAGTTCGGCCGCGATCGTGCCGTCGCGCATGACCAGCACGCGGTCGGCAAGCCGGATCACTTCGGGGAGCTCGGAGGAGACGACGATCACGGCATGGCCCTCGGCGGCGAGTTCCTCGATCAGATGATAGATCTCCGCCTTGGCGCCGACATCGATGCCGCGCGTCGGTTCGTCGAACAAGAGGATGCGGGTTCCCGCCGCCAGCCAGCGGCTGATGATCGCCTTCTGCTGGTTGCCGCCGCTGAACAGGCGAATCGGCCGGTCGAGCAGAAACGGCCGCAGGTTGACACGGCTCATCTTCTCGACGGCCACGTGTTTCAACCTGGCGTGATCGATGAGACCGCGCGGCGCGAACACGGCCATCGAGGCGAGCGCCATATTGCAGGTGATCGAGCGCAGCGGCACGATGCCTTCGCGTTTGCGCTCCTCCGGCACCAGTCCGACGCCGGCGGCAATCGCATCGCGCGGGCTGGCGAAGCGCGCCGCCTTGCCGTCGATTGCAATCGTCCCGGCCGTGGCGCGATCGGCGCCGGCCAAGAGCCGCAAAAGTTCAGTGCGGCCGGAACCGACCAGGCCGGCAATGCCCAGCACCTCGCCGCAATGCAGATTGAACGACACGTTGCGCACCTTCGTCGCCGAAGAGAGGCCACGCGCGCTCAGCATGACCTTGTTCGTGGCATGGGAATTATGGTGTTCCTGCGCCAGTTCGCGGCCGACCATCATCGCCACGACCGCTTTCTCCGACAGGTCTTTCAGATCGACGGAATCGACGACGACGCCATCGCGCATGATGGTGGCGCGCCGGCAGATGCCGAACACCTCATCCAGCTTGTGCGAGACATAGACGACGGCGACGCCATCGCGCGCCAAACCTGTAATGACTTCGGCGAGCCGTTCGAATTCGCTCGGCGTCAGGCTCGATGTCGGCTCGTCCATGGCGACGATGCGGGCGCGATCGAGCAGCGCGCGAGCGATCTCGACGATCTGCCGCTGCGCCACCTTCAGGGTACCAAGGGGTGCCGCCGGATCGATGGAGGGATCAATGGCCGCAAGAGCATCCGCAGCACGGCGCTCTTGCTCGCGCCGGGCGACGAAGATACCGCCGCGCGTCAGCGGATGGCCGAGGAACATGTTCTGGGCGACGCTGAGGCGCGGTACCTGCTGCAATTCCTGATGGATCATGGCGACGCCCGCAGCGCGTGCGGCGACCGGGTTGGCGAGTGTAACCGGCTTGCCGTCGATGAGGATGCTTCCCGCTGTCGGCCTGTAGACGCCAGACAGGACGCGCAGCAGCGTCGACTTGCCGGCGCCGTTTTCGCCGAGCAGGCCGTGGATTTCACCGGCCCCGACCGAGAGTGACACCTCGTGGAGCGCCCGTACGGCCGGAAACAGCTTGGAAATGCCCTTGAATTGCAGCCGGGGTGACATCGGGTTCTATCTCCGGGCAAGAGTGCCGGCCGGCAGCGAATTGCTCTGGCCGGCACCCGCCGATTAGCCTTATTGGCCCGCTGCCGCGTCCTCGAGCAGGGCCTTGCGCGCGCCGGTGCCGGAATAGCGGTCGGCATTGTCCTTGGTGATCAGCGCCTGCGGCGTGGCGACAACGCGCGGCAGCTTCTGTCCCGCGACGAGACGCAGAGCTGTTTCCAACGCCACTTCGCCAGTCAGCACCGGGAAACTGTCGACCGTGCCGGTCAGTTCGCCGGCGCGGATCGAGGCATAGGCGTCGGAAATGCCGTCGGTGCCGAAGACCGCAACCTTGTCCTGCAGGCCGGCGGCCTTGACAGCCTCGACGATGCCCAGCGCCATGCCGTCATTGTTGGCATAGAAGCCGATCAGGTCGGGGTGCTGCTGTAGGATGTTGGTGGCCGCGTCATAGGAGGCTTGGCGGTCCCAGTTGCCGGGAACGCTGGCGACAACCTCGAAATTGCCCCCCTCGGTGATGGTCGACTTGAAGCCGTCGGTGCGCTGCACGGCGGCATAGACGCCGGCCTGACCTTCGACGATGGCGACCTTGCCGCCATTCGGACGGTTCTTGATGAACCATTTGGCGACGCGCACGCCATTGTCGCGTTGGACATTGCCGACATAATGCTCGGCCTGCGGGATGACGGCGTCATTGACGTTGACCACCGGCACGTTGGCGGCCTTGGCCTGCTCCATGATCGGCTGCAGATTGGCATCCGTCTGCGGCGAGACGAGCAGCACGTTGTAGCCCTGCGTCACCAGGCCTTCGGCGATGGTGAGCTGGCCGAGCTGGTCGCCCTCGCTCTGCGCTGCCTGATAGACGACGGGAACGCCGACCTTGGCGCCGAATGCCGTGTAGCCCTCGCCCAGCGAGCGCCAGTATTCATTGGTCAGCGTCTTGGAGACCGCGCCTGCCTTGGTGCCTTCGGGCAGCTTGGGGAACGCGCCGAATTTAGCCTCGACCTGCGACCAGTCGATGCGGTCCTTTTCCGTGTCGGAATTGAGCGGCGCGAGGTCGGCGGCAAAGGCAGAGCCGATCGAGAGCGCCATCAGTGCGGCGGTAGCGGTGGCAAGCAGAAGTTTCATTGTATTCCTCCCTGGTTGAAAACGGTGATGGCGCGGATGCCTCAGCTATCCGGCCCGAGCATGATTTCCTGGATGATGGCCTGCGACGTCACCGCGTCCTGGCTGTCCATGGCGGCGGACAGGCGATTGTCCTGCTCCAGCCGGTCGACGACGCGCAGCATGCGCTTGACGGTGGCGATGTTGACTTCGCACTCCCGCACCGGATCGAGCCCGGTCATATCGGGGAACGTGTCGAAATAGATGGCGCCGGCGTAACCGTCGCGGCGAATCTGCCTGAGCAGCTCGATGGTCTGCAGCGTGTGCACCGCGCCGACCATCAGGCCGTCGTCGCGCTTGGCGTAGCCGTCGTTCAGGTGCACGCCGAGCAGCTTGCTGTGACGCGCCACCAGGGCCGCGGCAAAGGCCGGCTGTTCGTCGGCGTAGAGCACATGAGCGAAATCGAGCGTGACGCCGAGATTGGGCAGGCCCACATCGCGGATCGCCAGCAAGGTCGTCGCCGCATCCGGCATCAGGCTGTAAGAGCGTGGTTCGTTCGGTTTGTATTCAAGGCTGATCTGACAGTCGGGATCATGTGTCGCAACTTCACGAATCCCATCAATTTCGTGTTGCCAAAGCGTTGAATAGTCGGCCTGGAAGGCGTAGTCGAAGCCATCTTGGCCGAGCCACAGCGTCATCAGGCTGGCGCCGGCCTCACGCACGGCATCGATGCCGGCCTTGGTCAGGTCGATGGCCTCGCGGCGCACCGCCGGATCCGGATTGGTGAAGGCGCCGAGCTTGAAGGCGGGGTTGGAGTAGTAGCGCATGGCAAAGCCATTGATGGAAAGCCCGAGATCGCCCAGTTTCAGGGTGATTTCCGTGGGCTTTTCACCGACGTGGTCAGGAAAGTTGAGGTCGAGATCGGTAAGCCCCTCGACCTTGGCGGCGCGCGCCGCCATCTGCAGCAGCGACGGCTTGCCGGTAAGATCGGGCCACTCGGCCTGCGGTCGCGAGGCAAAGGAATTCAGGCGCGTGGCGAAACGGTTGGCTGTCATGAGCGATCCTTCATCGTCATGACTTCACATAAATATAGATATTTGTAAAGTTATTGTTGAAAAGTTGTGAAGCAGCCGCCAAGCTGGAACCGCCAAGGCGCGCAGAGGGAGCCGGCAGTTTCCTGGCCGGTGCCCTGGAGAGCCGTCAGGGCAGGAGGCGCATGATGGCGCGTGCCGGTTACGGCCGACGCATTTCAGGTAGCGATTCGCCGGGTGTTCAATCTGGCCAGCGTAAGACGCCGGACGAATCCTTGCGGGCGACTTTCATCGCATCGGCCGGGCGGTCCTTGGCGGTCAATATGGCGCGCAGCCGTTCGGCGACGATCTCGGCCTCGCCGGGATGAAGATTGCAGGGGTCGAGGAAGAAATGGCCGCGCTCCACCTCGTGGTTGCGCACGATAATCGGCGGCGAGCCCGTCGCCAGTGCCGAGGTGAGACCGGCCGCCGTGAACCGGCTTTCGGGCAGTACAAAAATCTGAAGCCGATCCAGAGGGTTGGCGGTCGGATCCGGGATGATCTGCGCGATGACGCCCGGCAGCCCGTGCAACGTGTCCTTCCACAGGTTGAGCGCGGCGTCTTCGCGGCGGCGGATGCCGGCATGGTCGCGCTTTTCCCAGGCTTCCAGTGCGGCCATGGTGCCGGCGATGCTTTCCTTGCCGACCTTCATGGCGCGGGCGACGCCGCGGTTCTGCAGATAAGCGGCGCGAACCAGATCCTTGCGGCCGGTGACGATGCCGCTGGTCGGCCCGCTCAGGAATTTGTGGCCGCTGTAGATGACAATGTCGGCGCCGCGCGCGAGGAAGTCGCGCAGATCATACTCTGAAGCCGCATCCACGATCACCGGGACACCCCTGGCGTGGCAGATCTCGCAGAATTCCTCCAGCGACAGCATGCCATACTGCACGGTGTGGTGCGCAACGACATAGAGGCCCGCCGCCGTGCGGTCGTTGATCGCGTCGCGCACATGATAGTCCTGCGTCACGCTGACCGTGCCGGCCGGCACGACCCTGGCGCCCGCCAGCCGGACCGACTGGTCGATCGGCGCACCATAGTTGACGATGTGGCCGAGCTGGACGATGACCTCCGACTTGAGACCTTCCGTGTTATCAGGCAGCCGCTCGATGGCGAGCAGATTGGTCCTCGTCATCGCACCGGCGATCGCCATGGTGATGCCGCTGGCGCAGCAGGCAGTGATGAAACCGGTTTCGCCGCCGGTCAGGCGCGCGACGATCGTGCTTGCGGCGCGTTGCAGGTCATCCATTTCCACCCATTGCGAGGCCATTTCCGCCATGGCGCTGATCGCTTCGGGGACAATGATCGACGCGCCGAGCGCGGTCATCGTGCCGGAGACATTGATGATCGGGCGAAGGCCGAGCCGTTCGCGGATGGTGGTGTTGGAGCCGTCTGTGGAAGTGGTTTTCATCTCTCGGATTCCATTCTTCTAAAGGTCAGGCGGCGATCTCGACAACCGCCTCGATTTCAACGGTGATGTTTCCAGGCAAGGAGCCGACGCCGATCGCCGAGCGGGCATGGCCGCCGATATTGTCGAACACATCGGCAAACAGGTCGGAACAGCCATTGACCACTTTCGGGTGGTCGCTGAAGGTCGGTATGGCGTTGACGAAGCCGAGCAGCTTGACGACGCGCACGATCCGGCCAAGGTCGCCGGTGGCTGCGTGCATGACGGCAAGCAGATTGAGGCCGGTGAGGCGGGCATGGCCATAAGCCTGCTCGACGGTGACATCGTCTCCTACCTTGCCGGTGAACAGTTTGCCATCGGTGCGCAGCGGTCCCTGGCCGGACAGGAAGATCAGCCGGCCGCTTTCGGCATGGGTGACGAAGTTGGCGATCGGGGTCGGCGGCTCGGGCAGCGTCAGGCCCAACGCGGCGAGCCGGATATAAGGCGTCATGAAAGAAGGCTCCTTAGGACAGCGTTCGCTGTCCCGTTCTAGAAATGCGAGGCGCGGAAGCGTGCCAGGAAGGTGCGCAGGCGCTCATTGTCGGTGTCGGCTGCCAGGATTTCGGCGGGTGGACCCGCCGCGCTGACGCCGCCATCGGCCATGAAGATGATGCGGCTCGAGGCATCTCGGGCAAAGGCCATTTCGTGCGTGACCATCACCATCGTCATGCCGTCCTCGGCCAGGCTGCGCACGACCTCAAGCACCTCGCCGACCAGTTCCGGGTCGAGCGCTGAGGTTATCTCGTCGAGAAGCAGGATCTTCGGCCCCATGGCCACTGCGCGGGCAATGCCGACGCGCTGCTGCTGGCCGCCGGACAGTTCGGCGGGCAGGCTGTCGGCCTTGTGGGCTAGACCGACCCGGCCGAGCCAGTGTTCGGCGATGGTGCGCGCTTCGGCGTTGCTCTTGCCGCGCACCTTGGTGAGGCCAAGCATGATGTTGCCGGCGGCTGTCAGGTGCGGAAAGAGGTTGAAGCTCTGGAACACCATGCCGGTCTCGGCGCGCATCGCGGCGAGATCGCGTTCGCTGCGACGCTGGCGGGTTCCGGCTTCGCGAAAGCCGACCTCCTTGCCGTCGATGCGAATCGAACCACTGTCATAGCTTTCGAGAAAGTTGACGCAACGCAGCAGCGTGGTTTTGCCGCTGCCGGAGGGGCCGATGACCGTCACCACCTCCCCCTTCGCCACCTGCAGGCTGACCGAACGCAGGACCTGGACGGTCCCAAAGGCTTTGGAAACGTCCAGGACGTCGAGAAGGGCCGGGGTGTTTTTCGGACTTGTGGACATTGCTATTCCCGGATGAAGGAGAAACGCCGCTCGAGCCGCCGGCTGGCGAGCGAAAGGGCATAGTTGACCGCGAAGTAGATGAGCGCGCCGAGAATATAGAGCGGCATGGCCTCGTAGGTGCGGCCGATGACCTGGTTGATGGCCTGCATCAGGTCGGTGATGCCGAGCAGCGATACCAGCGCGCTGCCCTTGACCGCATCGGTGACGCCGTTGATCCAGGGCGGCAGGAAGCGCCTGAACGCCTGTGGGAAAATGACGTAGGCGAGCCGCTGGCGAAAGGTGAGTCCGATCGCCATCGCCGCCTCGGACTGCCCTTTCGGAATGGAGCCGACAGCACCTCTGAAATATTCGACGACCTGGGCTGTCTTGAACAGGGTCAGCGCCAGCACGGCGGCCCAGAACGACGGCAGATGAAGCCCGACGGCCGGCAGTCCGTAATAGACAAAGAAGATGAGCACCAGGATCGGGATGCCGCGGATGGTGTCGCTGAAGATGCGCACGGCCCATTGCAACGGCACCGGGCCATAGACCAGACCGACGCCCATGATCACGCCGGCAATCAGCGAAAACACCACGACCAGCAGGGATACCCACAGTGTCAGCGCAAAGCCCTGGGCGAGGAAAGGCAAGGCATAGGCGATCTGGGTCAGCATGTCAGCGCGCCGCCCTGAACCGGCGCTCGACAAGCCGAAGCGCAAAAAGCAAGATGTAGCCGGTCACCAGATACATCGCCGTGACCACGAGATAGACCTCGACGATGCGGAAGGTGTTGAAGTTGATCCACTGGGCGCCATAGGTCAGCTCCGGCACCGAAATGACCGAGGCGACGGAGGTGTCCTTGAACAGCGATATGAAGGTGTTGGACAATGCCGGCAAGGTGATGCGCAGCATGGTCGGCAGGCGCACGTTGAGCAGCCTTTGCCAGGGCGTCAGGCCGATTGCCTTGCCGGCGTCCAGCTGTCCGCGCGGAACGGCTTCGAGCCCGGAGCGAAACACCTCGACCAGATAGGCGCCGCTATAGAGCGACAGCGTGACGACGAACGAGGTCGGCGCGCTGTAGGCGATGTCGACCACTGTCGGCAGGCCGTAGAAGACGAGGTAGACGAGCAGGATCAGCGGCACGTTGCGGATGAATTCGACGTAGGCGGCGATGATGGTGCGCACGATGCGTCCGGCAGACACGTACCAGACCGCCAGAACCAGGCCGATGACGGTGCCGATGGCGATCGATATGACGGCGAGCTCGAGACTGAGCAGCAGTCCTCCCCACAGCTTGTCGAAGTGCCGCCAGATCAGGTTGAAATTAAGGGCATAGCCCATGCGTCCGCCTCAGTGCCGCAGGCTTAGAGCAGTTCACCGTTTCACGGAAACGGCGACCCGCTCTAACTCTTTGTTTTGACGCAATTCCGGGCGGAAAACCGTTTCACACTTTTCCTGGAATTGCTCTAGGGAGGCGGAAGGGCGCTGGATACGTCCATACCCCCCGCAGGTCAGATGGCTGGGAAGCCGGGATGGCGCGCCGGCGGCTCCTGTCCGAAAAAGTCCTTGAAGGCGGCATCGTAGAGTGCGTTTTCGTGGCCGAACATGGCGATGGTGAAGGTCGAGTTGACGAAGGTCAGCCAGTCAAGGTCGCCTTGCCGGAGTGCCGCGCCATAAAGCATGCTCAGCCAGCTCTTGCCGGCGTCGAAATATCTGTCCGGATTGCGCGAGGCGAGCCAGCGCACCGTGGACAGATCGACGGCAGCGGCGTCGACGCGTTTCGATTCCAGTGCCTGCAGCACGTTGGCCTGGGTATCGATCTGCATAACCTGGCACTCGGGCAGCACCGAATGCACCTGCGCCTCGGCATCGACATTCTGCAGGATGGAGACGCGTGTCGCCGAGCCGCCGGCAAGCAGCTTGTCGAAGGTCTTGTTCTCGGCGGTCGGAAGGCTCAGCAGGGCGACGCCCTCGACGTAGTAAGGCCGGGAAAAATTGACCAGCTGCGAGCGCTGGGCGCTCATCGTCATGAACTGAATGGTGATGTCGACCTTGTTGGTGGTGACGTTGGGGATGCGCTGTGCCGGATCCTGCATCACGAACTCGACCTTGGTCGGATCGTCGAAAAGGCCCTTGGCAAGAATGCGCCCCATGGTGATGTCCATGCCGACCAGTTCGCCGGCATCGTTCTCGAAGTGCCACGGCGCGTTGGTGCTGCCGGTGCCGACGATCAGCTTGCCGCGATCGAGCACGGTGCGCAGCAGGCTGTCGGGTGCTGCCTGGGCAGCGGCCTTCTGGGCATCGACGGCTACCGCCGCACCCACGACGCCGGCCGCGGCCAGTCCCGCCATTCCCAATTTCAGAAAATCACGTCTTCCGGATGTGTCGTTCACGGCGACCTCCTTTCGTTTATGTTCCCCTTGCACAGGCAATACACGCGTCAGTGACGCCGAAGCGATTGTCTCTTACAAGAGACGCGTGTATCCTGTACAGGACAGATACTAACACCGGGAATCAACAATGCAAGATGGCAATGCCTCGGCACTTTCAGCCGGCGAGAAGATTTCGGGCTCCCGTGAAAAGGGGCTCAACCGGGTGCTCGAGATTCTGGAGTTTCTTCACACGACCCAGCGCGCGATCGGCATTGGCGACCTTGCCAAGGGCGTGAACGCGCCCCGCTCGACGACCTATACGCTGGTGCGGTCGCTGGTCGATGCGGGACTGCTGGAAATGGAAGGCGACGGCAATCGCGTCTATTTCGGCAAGAAGCTCTATCTCTACGGAATGGACTATGTGCGGGGCAACGACCTGTTGAGGCGGGGGCGCCAGGAGGTCGACAATCTGTCGCGCGAGACCGGCGAGACTTCCGAATTGTGCATGCTGCAGAGCGGCCGCTATACGATCGTCCATGCGAGTCCCGGCACCAGACCGTTCCGCATCAGTTCCGCCACCGGCTTGCAGATACCGCTGCCCTGGACAGCCTCGGGGCGGCTGCTTCTGGCGGGGCTGGAGAAGGCTGAGATCGAAGACATGGTGTCAAACGACGACCTCGTGCTGCCCGACGGGCGCAAACTGCGGCTCGACGATTTCGTCGCCGACATCGCAAAAGCGCAGGTCACCGGCCATTGCGTCACTTCGGGCCTTGTCGATGCCTATACGAAGTGCCTTGCCGCACCGGTGTTTTCAGCGCCGGGCAAGGTCGAGGCGACGATGTGCCTGGTGGTCCCCATCGATACGTCCGAGGAGCGGACCGGCGAACTCATCGGCTTGCTGCGTGATCGTGCCGCAAAGCTTTCGATCGCCGGGTAGCGCGCGAGCGAGCGGATGCCAACTCACGCAATGATGTCGGGAATGATCTTGTCTTCCAGTGCCATCAGCCGATCCTTGAGGAACAGCTTCTTCTTCTTCATGCGCTGGATCTGCAGCGGATCGCAGGCCATGGCGATCATCGCGTTGATGGCGGCATCGAAATCGGCGTGTTCCTGCTTCAGGCGGGAAAATTCGAGGCGAATATCGGCCTGTTCCTGATCGGACATTCTCTACCGTCTGCACGTCTGCGGCGCCCAAAGCTGGGCCTGATTGGGCGGGGCCGGGTGTTTTGTCACCGGCGTGCAGCCCATATCACATTTCACAGTGTCGTGGAATGCTACCACGGATCATTCGACATCGCCCGCGGAAGGTGACACACTGTCACCGTGCCGTCACAGAAGCGAACCTGCGGTGGACGCGCCGTGACGGTTGCAATCGAGGAAAACCATGAAAGGGAGAACCAATCATGTCTCTTGCATCCCATCTTGATGAGTTGCAGCGGAAACACGGCGACATCGAACGTGAAATCGATGACGCGATGAATCATCCATCGGTCGACGACCTCGAAATCGTGAATCTCAAGCGACGCAAGCTGGCACTCAAGGACGAGATTGAAAAACTAAGAGGCAAACCGACCACGCATTGATACCCTCCTGACATAGCCGCCCAATATCCGCGGCCTCTTTTCCCGGCGGCACCACGCCGCCGGTGTGGAGGGTTTTGATTTCCAGCACCGGTCTGTCAGCCGAACCTGGACTTGCACAGGCTCAATTTCCGCTTCGGCCGTCGCTCGTTTCGCCAGATCATCGATTGTTTCCTGGCCTCTGGCGGCGGACCGATTCCGGCCAGTGGCGACCTGTCGCCATTGACAAGCCATCTTTGCTCCTCCACCTCATGCCCGGACCTCAGCGCATCGGCCCGGGGCGTCGTTGTGCGTCCATGCAGGACACAAGATGCTCCAGAGACAAAAGGCTGCCGGCATGACCGGATATTTTTCCTCTCCTTTTCCCCGCCGTACGTCGGTCGGCGTCGGTGTCGGCGGCGTGATCGTCGGCGGCGGCGCGCCTGTCGTCGTCCAATCGATGACCAACACCGACACGGCCGATATCGACCAGACCGTTGCGCAGGTCGCAGCCCTGCACCGGGCCGGGTCGGAGATCGTGCGCATCACCGTCGATCGCGACGAGAGCGCCGCCGCCGTGCCGCGCATTCATGAGCGGCTTCAGCGGCTGGGTATCCACGTGCCGCTGGTCGGCGATTTCCACTATATCGGCCACAAGCTTTTGGCCGATCATCCGGCCTGCGCCGAGGCGCTGGCCAAATACCGCATCAATCCGGGCAATGTCGGCTTCAAGGACAAGAAGGACCGCCAGTTCGCCGATATCGTCGAGATGGCGATCAAGCATGACAAGCCGGTGCGCATCGGTGTCAACTGGGGCTCGCTCGACCAGGAGCTTTTGACCCGGCTGATGGACGACAACCAGGACAAGGGTTTCCCGCTGACGGCCCAGGAGGTGATGCGCGAGGCGATCGTGCAGTCGGCGATCCTGTCGGCCGAGATGGCGGAAGAGATCGGCCTTGGCCGCGAGAAAATCATCCTGTCGGCCAAGGTCAGCGGCGTGCAGGACCTGATCGCCGTCTATACCGAGCTCGCCACCCGCTCCAACCACGCGCTGCATCTCGGCCTGACCGAAGCCGGCATGGGCTCGAAGGGCATCGTCGCTTCGTCGGCCGCCATGGGCATCCTGCTCCAGCAAGGCATCGGCGACACCATCCGCATCTCGCTGACACCGGAGCCGAATGGCGACCGCACGCGCGAGGTGCAGGTGTCGCAGGAATTGCTGCAGACCATGGGGTTCAGGCAGTTCGTGCCGATTGTTGCCGCTTGCCCCGGCTGCGGCCGCACCACCTCCACCGTGTTTCAGGAGCTCGCCCAGAACATCCAGGCCGATCTCAGGAAGAACATGCCCGTGTGGCGCGACAAATACCCCGGCGTCGAGAACCTCAAGGTCGCGGTGATGGGTTGCATCGTCAACGGCCCTGGCGAGTCCAAGCATGCCGATATCGGCATTTCGCTGCCCGGCACGGGCGAAATGCCGACGGCGCCTGTCTTCGTCGACGGCAAAAAGGCGGCGACGCTGCGCGGGCCGTCGATCGCCGCGGATTTCGAGAAAATGGTCGCCGACTATATCGAACAGCGGTTCGGTCGCGGCGGCAAGGCCGCGGCAGAGTAGGTCAAATGCAGCGTTTCCTTTGGGCAGCGCTGATCCTGCTGTACGGGCTGACCTGGTCGACCCTTGTGCAGGCCGATCCGCCGCAATCCGCCAAGCAGCGGCTGATCGACAAAGTCTGCAATCTGATCCAGGCGCATGCCGACCAGAACGGCCTGTCCAGGGATTTCTTCGCCCGGCTGATCTGGAAGGAAAGCCGTTTCGATCCCAACGCCGTCAGTCCGGTCGGTGCCGAAGGCATTGCCCAGTTCATGCCGGGCACCGCCAAGATGCGCGGGCTTGCCAATTCCTTCGACATCAACCAGGCGATTCCGGCTTCGGCTAGATATCTCGCCGAAATGAAAACCGGCTACGGCAATCTCGGCCTAGCCGCCGCCGCCTACAATGCCGGCGAGAGCCGGGTGTCGCGCTGGCTCAGCTCCGGGGGGTTCCTGCCGATGGAGACCGAAAGCTATGTCTTAGACATCATGGGTGAACCAGCCGACAAGTTCACGGACCGGGCCTATGCCGGAAAAGTCGAGCCGCTCGACGCAAGGACGGATTTTGCCGTCGCTTGCCGAAAACTGCCGGTGATCATGTCGCGGACGGTGGCCATGGCTTCGATCAACATAAAGCCATGGGGCATCCAGGTGGCCGGCAATTTCCGCCGCAGTGCCGCGATCAACCAGTGGCTCAGGGTAAGGAGCCGGTTCCCGGCCCTGCTCAACGGGCACGATCCGGTGGTCAGCCGGGTGCGCACGCCAATCGGCCGGCGCGGCATCTACGCGGTCAGGATCGGTATCGACCATCGCGCCGATGCCAATGTCATCTGCCAAAAATTGCAAAGCATCGGTGGGGCATGCGTGGTGGTGCGCAACCGGTAATTTGGCCGCTGCCGGCATGGTGTTTGTCTGAGAGAGGCATTTAAGAGCGACAGCCGTGACGTCGCATCCAGCAAAGATTTCAGCTATAGCGGCGGCCATCTTCTCCAAGGCGACAGCCCCTGCCTTTGACGAGCAGCATGGACACAACATGTTCGATGGGTACATAATCTGCGGCACGCCGAGGACCGGAAGCACGCTGCTGTGCAAGCTTCTGGCATCCACGAAGACGACTGGCGATCCGCACTCATTCTATCGGCGGCAGGATGTGCTGGAGTGGGCTGAAGAGTGGAAGCTGCCGGATCGCGGCACGATGAGTGAGCTCGACTTCAATGTCGCCTATCTCAACGCGGCGATCGCTGCGGGCAAGGGTGGGACCGGCCTCTTCGGCCTTCGCTTGATGCGCGAAAATCTGGATGAGCTTTCGACGATCCTCGACCGGATTTTCCCGAAACTGCAGTCGGACAGAGCGCGGTTCGGAAGAGCATTCGGCAATGTTCTCTACATACACCTCTCGCGGGAGGACAAGCTCGCGCAGGCTGTCTCCCTGATCAAGGCAGAGCAGACCGGTCTTTGGCATATCGCTCCCGACGGCACCGAGATCGAAAGGGTCGCGCCGCCGAAAGAGCCTCAATATGATTTCGAGCGGATCAAACGAGAGGTCGCGGAACTCGAGACCTATGACGCGGCCTGGAACATTTGGTTCGCAGAGCAAGGCATATCCCCGCTGCGCGTCGGCTATGAGCGCCTTTCAGGCAATCCGGCCGCGACATTGCTAGGCATCTGCGAAGCCCTGAGGGTCCGAGCGCCGGACGAGGAGGATATAAGCCCCGGCGTTGCAAAGCTTGCTGACGCGACAAGCCTCGACTGGATGCGCCGCTATCGTCTGGAGGCAGCAGCCGTCTGACGCATCCTCATGGATGCAGTCTAGGCGGTCTTGGCCACGACCGTTTCGCTGAGCCAGGTGCCGATCTTGGTGCCGAGGCGGTCGGGCGAAACGGGCTTCGGCAGATAGTCGTCCATGCCTGATTCGATGCACTTGTCGCGATCACCCTTCAGCGCGTGCGCGGTGACGCCGATGATCGGGATGTGGGCGCCCGTCGAGACCTCCATCGCCCGGATGGCGCGGGTCGCCTCATAGCCGTTCATTTCGGGCATCGAGACATCCATCAGGATCAGCTTGGGGCGCAGCGCCCGGTACATCTCGACCGCCGTGCGGCCATTGCCGGCGATGCGGTAGCTCAAGCCCAACCCGTTGAGGATCTGGCCGAACACCAGTTGGTTCACGTCATTGTCCTCGGCAATGAGGATGTCGATCGGTCCGTTCGGCGCGGTTGTCGATTCCGGCGCTGCCGCGACCGGCATTGCCGGGCCGCGGATGACGGTGAAGGCGGGCGGCGCCGCCGGGGGAGCCTGCACGATCGGTTCGCGGACGAATCGCGCCTTGCCGACCTGCGAGCGGGCCTTCTGGATCACCGAGATGACGGTGCCGAGCAGCACCGCGGAGCGCGCCGGCTTGGTCAGGTGTGCTGATATGCCGAAGTCGATGATCATCTTGCCGAAATCGACCTGGTCGACCGAGGTCAGCAACACCACCGGGATGGAGGACAGCCGGCTGTCGGACGCAATGGCTCTGGCGACATCGGCGCCGTTCATGCCCGGCATTTGGTAGTCGAGGATGATGCAGTCGACGGCGGCGCCCAATTGAAAGGCGCGGTCGAGGAAGGCAAGCCCCACCGCGCCGCTTTCGGCGGCGGCACAATCGAAGCTCCAGCTTCTGAGCTGCTCGAGCAGGATTTCGCGGTTGACCGGATTGTCGTCGATGACCAGCACGCGCGCGCCGGTGACGTCGACCGGCACGATCTCGTCGCGCGCTGCCGCCTGGTGCGCGGGCAGCGGCACCGCGAACCAGAACACCGAGCCGCGGCCGATCTCGCTCTCGACACCGATCTTGCCTGCCATCAGGTCGACGAGGCGGGCGGCGATGGCGAGGCCCAGCCCCGTGCCCTCATGACGGCGGGTGGACGAGCCGTCCACCTGCGCGAATTTCTCGAATACATTCTGCAGTTTCTCGGCCGGTATGCCGATGCCGGTGTCTTCGACGCGGACCTTGAGCTGGACCACGTCGTTGACGATTTCGCCGCCGACATCGATCAGCACATGACCCTTCTCGGTGAATTTCACGGCATTGCCGAGCAGGTTGGTGATGATCTGCCGGAACCGGCCGGCGTCACCGACGACATGGGCCGGCAGGCGCGGGTCGACACGCACGATCAGTTCGAGGTTCTTTTCGGCGACGCGCGCCGAGACCAGCGTCGCCACATCCTCGACCGCCTCGGAAAGGCGAAAGGGAGCAGGGTCGAGGGTGAGCTGGCCGGCATTGATCTTGGAGAAATCGAGGATGTCGTTGATGATGGTGAGCAACGCGTTGCCGGATTTGACGATGACGTCCGTGAAGGTCTTCTGGCGCGGGGTCAGATCGGTCTTGGCCAGCAGTTCGGCCATGCCGAGCACGCCGTTCATCGGCGTGCGGATTTCGTGGCTCATATTGGCCAGGAATTCCGATTTGGCGCGGTCGGCGGCCTCGGCCTTGAACAGGGATTCGGCGGATTCGGCAAAGGCGCGGCGGATTGCCACTTCCATCGGGCGGAAGATCCAGAAGGCGACGATGGCAAGTGCCGCGAACAGGATGCCGCTCGCCCACAGCAGCAGTCTGTCGCTTGAGGCATCGGCCAGGTGGCGCTCATCATCCATGGCGGTGCGGACGCGAACCAGCATAGGCTGGGCAAACAGGTCGTTCTGGTTGCGGATTTCGCGATAGCTCCACTCGTCGACCTTCTGCGCCACCGACATCAGGTTAAAATTGCGCACCATGTCGCGCGGCGACCAGAACAGATCGCCGTTGACGGAAGCGGACTGGAGTTCGTTGACGGTCTTGATCGACAGCCGCGGCTTGATCGCCGCAAGCTGGGCGGTCAGCGTCTCGATCTCGCCGGTCAGACGCTCCGAATGGCCGCGCGCCGATGTGGTCAGGGCATCGCGTGTCTCCGCCCGCCAGGCTGTCCCGGTCGTCTCGGCAAAGCTGGTCGCGTTGCGCAGGTCGCGGGTGAAGATGACGAGATTGCTGCTCAGCGCATCGATGTCGCGGCGAAAGGAATTGACGCGGTCAAGCGCAATCACGATGCCGGCGGAAGCCAGCGCGAAGATCAGCAAACCTGAAATATAGCGGATCCGGACCGACCGGATGAAGGACGAATATTCAGGCATGCGCAACCCCAACACATACGCACCATTTTAATGGCCGGGATTACGCTTCATTTACATTAAAATTTCGTTCGTGCGGGTTGGCAGGCCATGCGAGCCGCCGGATGGACACCACGCCTAGGCCGCTTCCACGACGAGGGCGCGGATGCGGCCACTCACCGAGCCTTCCCCGAACCGTTTCCCAAGGGCATTTGCCACGTATCGCGTCGTCTCCTCCAGCGAGCCGCCGCGCGCCTCGATCTCAGCCCGCAGGGGCGTGCCCTGGCAATAGGCCGCGGCCGCCTCATATGGCGAGGAAGCGGCGCTGACGGCATCCAGCGGCTCTATGGTGATGTCACGGAAGCCGGCGGCATGCAGGTCGGCGCGGATGGCGTCTGCATCGTGATAGCCATGCGGCGTCCTCGCCATGAAGCGAGGCGGATCGGCCGGAAAGAAATGGCCGAGTGCCCGCGTCACTTCCTCGGCGAACTCATTGTCTTCGATGGCACCCCAGACGTTGAACAGGAAATGCCCGCCCGGCCGCATCACCCGCCGCGCTTGTCCGTAGGCGCCCACTCGATCGGGGAAGAACATCGCGCCAAATTGGCAGACCACGGCGTCGAACCGGGCGTCCTCGAAGGGCAGTGCCTGGGCGTCGGCCTGCTGCCAGATGATACGAGGATCGTCCGCCATCCGCGTGCGCGCGTGGTCGAGCATCGGCTGGTTGAGGTCGGTGGCCACGATGCGTGTTTGCGCCGGCAATCTTGCTGCCAGCGCACGCGTCACCACACCGGTGCCCGCCGCCACTTCGAGCACCGATTGCGGCCCGAGCTTCGACACTCTCTCCGCCAGATCCTGCGCATAGGGCTCGAAGATCAGCGGCACCATCGCCCGGTCGTAGACTTCGGGAATGGAACCGGTGAACAGCTTGTCGGTGGTCGACATGGCATCCCTCCAACTCTATCCGCACCGCGTGCTTGCCGTGCGGTGGCAAAGCGATGTCGATCCTCTGCCTCGGCAGGCTTCCGCTCAAGCTCTATTTCAGAACCGGCCGGCGGGGACGTGCGTGCGTCGATCAGCTCGATGTTCCGGCTGGCACAACCTCAGCTGTTACGCGCCGCCACGAACGTCGCCGCTTCCTTCAGCAATTGGGCATCGTCGCCATAGGGCTCAAGCAGTGCATGGGCCTGTTCGACGAGGCCGTGAAGCTGGCCGCGTGCCCAATTCGCACCATGCAAGGCCACCAGCGTCGCCTTGCCGGCGGCGGCGTCCTTGCCGGTCGCCTTGCCCATCTGGCTGGCATCGGCGGTCAAATCGAGCAGGTCGTCGGCAAGCTGGAAGGCAAGACCGATCGCCGAGCCGAATTCGGCCAGCCGCTCGCGGTCATCGGCCGGAGCGCCGGCGATGAGGGCACCTGCCTCGCAGGCAAAGCGGATCAATGCGCCGGTCTTCATCGCCTGCAGCCGGATGATGCCGGCCTCGTCCGGCGGCGTCTGTTCGGCTTCGAGGTCGAGCTTCTGGCCGCCGACCATGCCGCCGGGTCCGGCGGCGCGGGCCAGCGCCAGCACCAGGGCTGCCCGCCGCTCCGCCGGCAGGGCGGTCGCCTCGCCAGCGATGATGTCGAAGGCCAGCGTCAGCAAGGCGTCGCCAGCCAGGATGGCGGTCGCCTCGTCGAAGGCTCTGTGCACGGTCGGCTGGCCGCGGCGCAGATCGTCGTCGTCCATGGCGGGCAGATCGTCGTGGATCAGCGAATAGCAATGCACGCATTCAAGTGCGGCGGCGACACGCAGTGCCGCCTCGCCATCGGCGGAAAAAAGGGCTGCACTTTCCATGACCAGGAAAGGCCGCAGGCGCTTGCCGCCGTTCAGCACGCCGTGGCGCATGGCCGCCATCAGCCGGGCGGGCCGGGCGATCTCGCCGGAAAGCGCGCGGTCGTCGAGCAGCCGCCGCAGCAGCACCTCGACGGCTGCCGCCCGTCTGATCAGCGCCATTTCGAACGCCATTTGGTCGTCATTCGTCATGGCCCGGACCGGTAGCCGACACTCAGACGTTGCGCAAGAAGCCAAGCGCCATTATGCCGGGGCAGGGAGAAGCACGGGTTGGGCGGCTTGGCGGAACCGATCGTCGATCATGAAACCGAAAGACTGGACATGGCGACGAGATCGCGGGGCGTAAACCGCCGTGGTCTCAAGCGCTGGGTCCGGCGCGGCATCGTCGTGGCCGCAGTGCTGGCTTTGATTCCGGTCGTGCTGACGTTTCTGTACCTGCCATTCTTCGTGCATCCTGTCTCGACGCTGATGCTGAAGGACCTGGCGACGTTCTCCGGTTACGATCGCCGCTGGGTGTCGATCGACGACGTGTCGCCGGTGCTGGCCAATTCCGTCATCATGTCGGAGGACGGGCAGTTCTGCTTTCATCGTGGCGTCGATCTCGGCGAGCTGAGAGGCGTCGTCGACGACGCGCTGGCCGGCGAAGCGACGCGCGGCGCCTCGACCATCACCATGCAGACGGTCAAGAACCTGTTTCTCTGGTCGCGGCCGTTGGGCTCGGTGCGCAAGGTGGTCGAATTGCCGCTGGCCGTCTATTTCGATGCGGTGATGTCGAAACGGCGCATTATGGAAATCTACCTCAACATCGCCGAGTGGGGGCCGGGCATCTACGGCATCGAGGCTGCGGCACAGCACCATTTCGGCGTTTCGGCAAAACAGCTGTCGCGACGGCAGGCCGCCTTGCTTGCGGTCTCCTTGCCAAATCCGATCGCCCGCAATCCGGCCAAACCTGGGCCTGGCTTGAGGCGGCTCGCCAATCTGATCGAGCGGCGCGCCGGCCGCTCCGGCGCCTATGTCGGTTGTCTCCGCTAGCCGATCCAAAAAAATTCGCGCCAGTGCTGGCCAAAACGGCACAGGGCGTGTATAGGCACCCGACTTTCTCAGATTTAGGCCCCGACATGGCCCTTTCACGAGGGCGGGCGGGGCTTTTGACCATGTAGTGGAGCATATCCATGGCCGTTCCGAAACGAAAAACCTCTCCGTCCAAGCGCGGCATGCGCCGCTCGGCCGACGCCCTCAAGGCCCCGACCTATGTCGAGGACAAGAATTCCGGCGAAATGCGCCGTCCGCACCATATCGACCTGAAGACCGGCATGTATCGCGGTCGCCAGGTGTTGACCCCCAAGGAAAGCTGAGACCAGCTTTTTCAAAGGTTTGAATTTCCAAAAGGACCGGCCGGTGGCTGGTCCTTTTGCGTTTGGGCGGGCCGGCAGCGCAGGCGTGCACCGCCGGCGTTGAAATCCTTCGGCCGGCAACCGGCTGACATGGTTGTTGCGTGCGGTCTTCGACCGTGTTCAGCGCTGATGGCGAAACATCTTGACGACGTGGCTATGGCGCATTCTACAAAGGATCGCCCCCACATGGAGACGCCAGATGTTCGGTGCCATTCCGCTGCTGATCGTGCCTTTCGTGCTTTACAACCTCGGACTGCTGGGAATATTCGGCAGCGGTGACGATCCGTGGGCGAGCGAGGTCTTCTCCTTCAGCATGATGTCGGGCGGCGTGTTCTCGATGACGCTGGGCGACCTGATGATACTGATCGGGCTGATCTTCCTGTTCCTCGAAATGGCGAAGTCGGTGCGCACGACCAACGCCTCGATCATGGACCATCTTCTGTCGACGCTGGTGTTCGTGGCCTTCCTGGTCGAGTTCCTGTTGGTGAAGGGCGCGGCCCATTCCGTCTTCTTCACGCTGATGGTCATCGCGCTGTTCGATGTGCTGGCCGGATTCGCGGTGTCGATGCGATCGGCCAGCCGGGACATCAATCTGAATTAGTTCCTCAGCGAAGCGATTGGCGGAAACGCGCATCGCTTCGTCATCCCAGGGCCTCCGCGACGGAGCTTCGCTCCTGCTTCGCCCAGCGATGACCAAAGTGGAGAGGATTCAGCCCGGATCGGCGGTGAAGCCGGCGGCCTCGATGCCGGCGATGGCCGCGGCTTCGTCATTGTCCGACGTGTCGCCTGAGATGCCGACGGCGCCGATGATGGCTCCGGCCTTGTCGCGGATCAGCACGCCGCCGACCACCGGCAGCACGCGTCCGCCCGAGACGTCCGAGATGCCGGCCACCAGGTGCGGGCGCTCCTTGGCGAAGGCCTCGACTTTGCGTGAGCCCATGCCGATGGCGAGCGCACCGTAGGCCTTGCCGGCCGACATTTGCGGGCGCAGGAACGAGGCGCCGTCCTGGCGCTGGAAGGCGACCAGATGCCCGCCGGCATCAAGCACCGAAACGCCGAGCGGCTTGAGCTTGAGATCGGCGCCCTTGGCAAAGGCGGCATCGATGATTTGCCTGGCTTTTTCGAGCGGCAGTGCGGTCATGGCAGTCTCCTGTTTGAAAACGCGTCGATCATCGACCGTCGACGGGCGAGATAACATCCCCGTTTCGGTTGAAATTGCTTCGCGTGAAGGGGCGGGATGGAAGCAGCTTTCACCGATACCATCAGGACAGGCATTAGCGTTTATGGCTCAAGGGGTGGCTGCTATTTTTTCTTGGCGCGGGTCGGCTTCTTGGCGGGTGCCGCCGGCGCATTGGCTAGGTCTTCGGCTTCCTTGGCGAGACGCAGCGCCCGCAGCTTGTTGGTCTTGGCCTGGCGGGCGTCGCTCTCGGCGACGTATTCGGCCATCGCCTTCTGGCGGACGGTTGCCGCCTCTTCCTGCTTCTTGAAACGCAGGTCGGCGCGCGCGCGGGCAGCATCCCGAGAGTTTTCAACCAAGACCTTATCCAATCCCGAAATTGTGATTTTCCGCCTCTTCTAGCAGAGTCGGCCCCAAAACGGGAAAATAAGTTAATTACGCGGCTGTGCTGGCGGCGGGGGCCTTGCTGGCAACCACGGCCTCATAGGCGGCCTGCAAGGTCGCGCGGACAGAAGGACCCGCTGCAGTATCGAGCGGCATGCCGAGATGTTCATGGCGCAACTCGTCCATGAATTTGTCCCACATCGGCTGTCCGCCCTTTTCCAGAAGTTCGGCGCGGATCGACAGTTCTTCGCTGACCGGCAGCCAGATGCGGCCCCAGGCGCCGAGATGGGCCAGGATCGGCACCAGCGTGATCGCCATTTCGGTCAGGCTGTAGATCGCCTTCTGCTTGTGCGAGGGGTCGTCGGCTTTGGTCAGCATGCCCAGCTCCATCAGCCGCTTCAGCCGGTCGGCGAGGATGTTGGAGGCGATGCCTTCCATCGATCCGTTGAGCAGCTCGCGAAAATGACGCCTGCCGCCGAAGATCATGTCGCGAAGGATGATCAGGCTCCAGCGATCGCCGAAGACTTCCAGCGACAGGTTGATCGGACACCCGGACCGGCGATCCATGCTCATGAGATTTTTCTCCAAAACCGGTTGCATTATCGTATCGGTTTTATTATCGTGCAACCGATTGCAAAACGCAATCGGTATTGCAGGAGAGGAGGCCGCACCGTGACGACGACCGAACGCCCGAAATCATATCCGAAACCTTTGGCGATCCGGCGAACCCGCCGCTGTTGCTGATCATGGGAGCGATGGCTTCGATGCTGTGGTGGCCGGAGGCGTTCTGCCGGAAACTGGCCGGTGCCGACCTGTTCGTGATCCGCTATGACAATCGCGACACCGGCCGTTCGACCAAATACAAGCCGGGAGAGCCGCCCTACACGTTCGATGATATGGCCGACGATGCAATGCGCGTTCTCGACGACCACGGCATCGGCAAGGCGAATGTCGTCGGCATGTCGATGGGCGGCATGATCGCGCAGCTTGTGGCGTTGAAACACCCGTCCCGTGTCGCATCGCTGACCGTCATCAGCAGCTCGCCCGTGGGAACCGACACTTCGCACCTTCCGCAGACGAGCGATGCCTATATCGAGCATTCGGCCGAGGGCGCCAAAGTCGATTGGTCGGACCGTGGCCAGGTGATCGATTTCACCGTCAGGGATGCGCGGGCGATCGCCAGCATCGCACATCCATTCGACGAGGCCCGGATGCGTGCCTTTGTCGAGCAGGATCACGACCGCTCCGGCGGCTTCCTGAGCGCGACCAACCATTTCATGCTCAAGGGCGGCGACGCCTGGAAGGGCCGCCTGCACGAGATCGCGGCGCCGCTGCTGGTCATCCATGGCACGGCTGATCCGATCTTTCCGGTCGAACATGGCGAGGCGCTGGCCGAGGCGGTCACCGGCGCGAAAATTCTCCGGATCGGAGGCGGCGGCCACGAGCTGCACCCGGACGACTGGGAGGTGATTGTCGCAGGCATCGTCGCCCAGGCCGCTTGAAGCGGCAAAAGCAGGTCTTGAAGGGCAATGCTTGCCGCAGTGTGTAACCCATGACGAGCGCGCCCGGCGCCGGCCCGACAAACCACGAAACAGGCGAGCAAAAAATGTCCCTGACGCTTCATTTCCATCCGCTGGCCTCCTTCTGCTGGAAGCCGTTGATCGCGCTGTATGAGAACGCCACGCCGTTCACCCCTGATATCGTCGATCTCGGCAATGCGGAATCGCGCGAGGCCTTCCTGAAGATTTCGCCGGCCGGCAAGATGCCGGCGCTGCGCGACGACGTGCGCGACCGCACGGTGCTGGAATCGACCATCGTTGTCGAATATCTGGCCGCGCACTATCCGGGGCCGGTCGACCTCGTTCCCGCCGACATCGACCTGGCGCTGGCCGTCCGGCAGGCCGATCGCTTCTATGATTTTTATGTGCAGGAGCCAATGCAGAAGATCGTTGGCGACCGGTTGCGGCCACAGGACAAGACCGACCCGTTCGGCGTCGAGCAGGCCCGCGCCCAGCTTCGAAATTCCTATGCCATCATCGAACAAGACATGCAGTCGAAGATCTGGGCGATGGGCGACACCTTCACCATGGCCGATTGCGCGGCGTCCCCCGCGCTGTTCTATGCCAACAAGGTCGAGCCGTTAGGCAACAAATACCCGACCGTGAAACGCTACCATGACCGGCTGCTGCAGCGGCCCGCCTTCGCCCGGGTTGTCGAGGAAGCGCAGCCCTACTTCAAGTTCTTTCCCTACAATAATGGCTGATCGGGATGCTGCACGATCTCGCCCCAGACGCTCGCCGATACGGTCGGTCAACTGACCGAGCCGCTGGCAATGACACTGAGAAGCTCAGGCTTCCCAGAACTGATCGAGCCAGATGTTGAGCTTGAGGAAGCCGGTGCCGCTCACCGTATAGACGCGCCTTGTTCCTTCCGGCTTGGCGTGGACCAGGCCGGCATCGAGCAGCACTTTCAGATGCTGCGAAACGGCTGGGCGCGACACCGGCAAGCCGGCGGCCAGTTCGGTGACGGTTTTCGGGCCGCGGCGAAGTTCTTCCAGAAGATGGCGCCGGTTGGGATCGGCAATCGCCATGAAGGCGTCGGAAAACATCATGCCTGTATTAGTGAGGCAAAGCCTTTCGAATCTCAACCGTCTGCTTCTGCTTTTCTTCTGGGATCAAGCCGCAATGCTTCAGGGGTCACCGAACGGTCGGCCGGCTGCGTCTTGAAGGCGTCACGATCCCCGATCGGCACCGGCGCGCGGCGGCTGATGCGCAGCAGCGTGTAGCCCGCCAGGCAGAGATGCGCCAAGGCGGTCGCCAGGAACAGACCTTCCGGGCGCATCCAGCCCATCAAAGCGGCGGCGAGCAAGGGTCCAATCATCGTGCCGAAGCCGTAGAGCAGCAACAGCCCGCCAGATACCTTGACGAAATCCTCCGAGCGCGCGTGGTCGTTGGCATGCGCCACGGCAATCGAATAGAGCGTGTAGGCGAAGGCGCCATAGGCCGCACTGAAGACGATGACGAAGATGCTGGAGCGTGGCTCGAACAGAAAGATCATGAGCGCGAACAAGGCGGCGCCGAAAGCCGCACCGGCCAGCACGAAGCGCCGGTCGGTCTTGTCGGACATGCGCCCGGCGGGAAGCTGCATGGCCGCACCGGCAACGACCACAAGGCTCATCATCAGGGCGATCTCGGCCGTGGAAATGCCGATGCGGGCGCCATAGACCGCGCCAAGCGTGCCCCAGGCGCCGTTGGCGATGCCGATCAGCACGCAAGCGACCGCCGACACCGGCGAATTGACATAAAGGCCTTTGACGTCGAGCGAGACATCCTGCAGCGGCTTGGGGTGGGAAGCGCTTGAGACCGCGGTTGGAATGAGCGAGAGGCAAAACAGGATGCCGGTGATCATGAACAGCGACGCCGACTTCACGTCGCCGCCGGCGACGATCATCTGCCCGCCCATGATCGAGGCATAAGTGACCATCATGTAGAGGCCGAAGACGGTGCCGCGATTCTCGTTGGTGGCCTTCTCGTTCAGCCAGCTTTCGATGACCATGAAGGCGCCGGCCATGGTGAAGCCGGTGAAGGCGCGCAGCAGGATCCAAACATATTCGTCGATGATCAGGCCGGTGAGCAGCGCCACGATGGCGCCCGACGCGGCAAAGGCGCCGAAGGCGCGCACGTGGCCCGCGCGGCGCACGATGCGCGGCGCAAAGAAGCAGCCGGTGACGAAGCCGCCGGCCCAGGCCGTGCCCATCAGGCCGAGCGATGCGGTCGAGAAGCCTTCCAGCTGACCGCGCAGGGGCAGCAGCAGCCCGTGCAATCCAGACGCCGCCAGCAGGAAGGCGGTGCCGCGAAGCAGCGAGAGGATCGGACGGTAGGTTGCGAACATTGTTTGATCCGGCTCGAGTTTGGCGGGGACGCTGGGTCTGAAGACAGTCGCATTCGGGCTTTTCGGCGGCGGGCTTTAGCGCCCGCGCACCTATCCGCGACGGAACAGCGCCTCGGCGGCGGATTTGGTGTTGTCCTTGGCCTTGAGCTCGGCCTCCAGCCTGGCGATCTCGGCGCGCAGGATGCCGATCCGCTCGGTCAAGTCGCTGACGGAAAGCAGTGACAGGTCCTGCCCGATCTCGTGCGGGCGCGCCTTCTTCTTGGGTTCGTCGTCGAAGATCGCCATCGTCGCTCCTCCTCCGCCAAGACCAGATTGGCCATTTGCCTGATTTGGCAATCAGCATACATAGGGCAGGGGCGTCGATGCAAACAGCCGATCGGATAACGGCGAGGAAAGACGGGAAATCTCATGGCGAGCGGACAGAAAATTCCGGCAAGGATGACGGCCATCGCGATCTCGGAGCCGGGTGGCCCTCGGGTGCTGAAGCCGGAAACACGCGACGTGCCGCAGCCCGGGCCCGGCGAGATCCTGATCAAGGTGCATGCGGCCGGCGTCAACCGGCCCGACGTCCAGCAGCGCAAAGGCGCCTATCCGCCACCACCCGGCGCATCCGACCTGCCGGGCCTCGAGGCGTCGGGTGAAGTGGCGGCCCTTGGCGACGACATATCACGCTGGCGCATTGGCGACCGCGTCTGTGCACTGACGCCCGGCGGCGGCTATGCCGAATATGTCAAGGTCCATGCCGGGAGCGTGCTGCCGTTGCCCGCCGGCTTCACCCATACCGAAGCCGCGGCAGTGCCGGAGAATTACTTCACCGTCTGGCACAATGTGTTCGAGCGTGGCGCCCTCAAGAAAGGCGAGACGCTGCTCGTCCATGGCGGCTCGTCCGGCATCGGCACGACAGCAATCCAGCTTGCCTCGGCCTTTGGCGCCTATGTCATCACCACCGCGGGCAGCAAGGAGAAATGCGACGCCTGCCTGAAGCTCGGCGCAGACCGGGCGATCAACTATCGCGAGGAGGATTTCGTCGCCGCAGTCAAGGAGGCGACGGGGGGCAAGGGCGCCAATGTCATCCTCGACATGGTCGGCGGCGACTATGTGGGGCGCAACTACGAGGCTGCTGCGGTTGAGGGCCGGATCGTCCAGATCGCCGTGCAGGCCGGTGCTGTCGCAAGCGCGGATTTTTCGAAAATCATGGTCAAGCGGCTTACCCACACCGGGTCGACGCTGAGGCCGCGCACCGTCGAGTTCAAGGCGGCGATCGCGGCGGCGCTGGAAGCGCAGGTGTGGCCGTTGCTCGGCACGCGCAAGGTTGCTCCTGTCATGGACATGATCTTCCCGCTCAGCGAAGCCTGGCGGGCGCATGAGCGGATGGAAGACGGCGAACATATCGGCAAGATCGTGCTCGACGTCGGCTAGGCCGTATCGATACTCGGCCGGCCTGCAGGCCGGGCGAGCGAGGTCCGCGCCCGTGGCTGCCTACAAGATGAACAGAAGCTTAATGCTGCAATGCAGCATTTGCATCATTGCTATGCAAAATCAGCCATTCAAGTCCTCATCGATGACGCCTATTTGAGCACCATCGAAACGAACATCATTTTGGAGGACTACCATGAACCCGATCCGCGCTTTCCGTAACTGGCGTATGTACACCGAGACCGTCCGCGAACTGAACCGTCTCAACGCACGTCAACTCAGCGATCTCGGCATCAACCGCGCCGACATCGAAAAGATCGCCCGCAGGGCCATCTGAATTCGAGCATGGTTCGCTGTAGGGTGGCTCACCGTTTCACGGAAACGCTGAACCGCTCTAGCTCCTGCCGATGCGACTCCGGACGGAAAACCGTTTCACGCTTTTCCCGGAATTGCTCTAAGGAGCGGACCTTGCCGTAGAAGCAAGAGCCGGAGCCGACGGTTTTGCCGTCGCCGGTTCCGAGCCCGCTGGACCCCGTCCGGCGGGTTTTGTCTTTTTGGGGCCATCAACCGCATGCGCTCGACAGCAATCTGAGGTTGACCTCAGCTTTCAACATGGCATTTTGATCCTGCGGGTATCGATTGGCGTGTGGGAGCGCGTTGACGATCCGAGCCGGCAAGACGCTGACTTTGAAAGAGGCTGTGCGCTCTCATGTTCGATGATCTTACGGACAGGATCTACGAGGCCGCGTTCGTGCCGGATTTGTGGGCGGGTGCTCTCGAAGCCGCCCGTGGTCTTTCGGGCTCGGCCAGCGGCGCGATCATGCTGTTCAGCGATGGTTCGCCTGTTCGCGGCCGGTTAAGCGACGAATCTCCGAGGCATGACAATTCGTTCGAAACCATCCGCTCCCTGTTCGATGAATTCATCGCCGGCGACAGCTGGAAATTCTCCGATGCGATTCAGCGCATGTGCAGCCTGCAACCGGCGAGTTTCGTGCAGGTCGAAGATTTTCTGACTGCCGACGAGCTCGATCATGATCCGGTGCGGATACAATTGAGGGCGGCGGGTATCGGCGCTCATGTCTGTTCGGCGGTTGCCATGCCGAGCGGTGAACTGGTCACATTTGTCTTTCAACGCTGGACGCGGGACGGCACCTACGATCAGACGTCGATCGACAGGCTCGACCAGCTTCGCCCGCACTTTTCGCGTGCCGGCCTTGTGTCGGCACGGCTGGGCATGGAGCAGGCCAAAGCGAGCGTCTCGGCGCTCGAGGCCCTTGGTCTGCCGGCAGCGGTAATGACCGCATCGGGACGCGTGCTGACGGCCAATGTGCTGCTGGAAAACATGCAATCCGTTTTCATCGCCGCCGCACATGGCGGCATGGCACTTGCCGACGTATCCGCCAATGAGCTTTTCCGGCAAGCCATTACGCACAATTTGCAAAACCGGGTCGTGCGTTCCATTCCCATTCCTGCCAGGGAAGGCCAACCGGCGTTGGTCATTCATCTCCTGCCGCTGCGCCGTGCCGCGCACGAGATCTTTTCCGGGGCCGACATTCTGGTTGCGGCGACGGCGATGAGCGCCAGCGCCACCGTGCCGTCGCCAAGCCTGCTTGCCGGCCTGTTCGACCTGACGCCCGCAGAGGCGCGGCTGGCGGCCTCCCTTGCGCAAGGACGGCCGTTGAAAGAGGCAGCGGCAAGCTCCAACGTCACTGTCAAAACCAGCCGCACCTATCTCGAACGGATCTTCGCCAAGACCGGGACGCGGCAACAAAGCCAGCTTGTCGCTTTGCTGAAGAGCGCGGAACTGCCCAGCCGCGGATGAGAAGAGGGCAGCTACAGCCGCCGCTCAATGCCCAAATGCGGAGAAGCCGAGCGCCACCAGGGTCCCTCCCAATGCGATGTCCGCATGCTTTCGAAACGACTGTAAAATCGCTGCGCAGTCGGTTGGGTGATACAAAGGCCGAGCAGGCCAAACCAGGCAATGGCGATGGCAAAAACCGGCACAGCGAGGGGTAGGTGCATTGCCCCGCGCGCATCCAGATTCAACGTGGAGGACGCGAAGAACAATGCGGTTGCAGGATTTGCCACTGCCGTGACAAAGCCCAGCCGAAAATATCGCGTGATTGGAACGGGCTTCGGCACCTCGAAGCCAATCTTGATCGACAGCGCCCGCCTCATCGAATTCCAACCGATGAAGACCAGCATCGTGCCGTAGAGGCTGGCGGCCATCTGGTGTGCAGCGCCCCCCAGAGCGGCAGCGCTCCGGCGCCAGTCGCGACGACGGCCGCCAGCGAACTCGCGCCCAAGGCAACGCCTGCGGCGGCGGAAAGAGCCGTGGCGCGCGAAGCGGTTAGCGCGGCTTGCGCAACGACGGCGAAGTTGGCGCCGGGCAGCATTGCCACCAGCGCATAGGAAATGACAAACGGCAGCAACCCCGCTTCCGCAGCGTGTCCGGTTTCGAACATCGACTTTCCCCGCATCGACAGTGCCTCTCCTCAAGCGAGGCCGCTGCAATCGAGGGCGGAACTTGCACGGAATGCTTTGCCTCCGACAGTCGGCATATGCCGACTGTCGGGTTCCAAAAACCAGATTGCTACCTGCGCCTGCTGAGTGGTTCGGTACTTTTGAGCAGCGCCACCAGTTCGCTCTGCTGGCGGGTGCGGGTCTTGGAGAATATCCGTTCGAGATAGGTGCGACCGGTTTTTACGGTGATGTTGGAAATGTCGGCGACTTCCTTCAGCGACCGACCCGACGCCAATGCCGTTGCAAGCCGCGCTTCGGCCGGCGTCAGGTCGAACAGCTCACGGAGGTGCTTCTCGAAACCATCGGGAATGCGGCGCGCGACCTCGGTCACCATAATCACCGCGCAGCGCTCCGACGCCAGGCCGTAGGCGCGGGCATCGATGAAGGGTGCCACCGACAGCACCAGGCGCGCCAGGTCGGACCGCTGGCGATCGGACGGCACCAGCAACGTCCCGCCGGTTCCCGGCATGACGCCGTCGCGCAGTGAGCAGGCATCGATGACGAGCCGTTGCAGTTCCTGCGTATCCCTCGCATTGGCGGCGACGATCGTGCCTTCGCTCAGTGTCAGCGGGCTGTCCGGCCGCGCCAGCATCGCCTCGGCGGCCTCGTTCATCTGCGCGATCTGCTGATGGCCGTTGACCAGAAAGACACCGAAGGGCAGATGCGAAAAGGCCGATGCCAGCGCCGATGTTTTCTCCAGTTGCCGACCTATCTGCCCGGCCCGCAGCATGTGCGGCACGATCTTCTGCAACAGCTCGATCTCGTGGCCGCCGAACGCTTCCTGCCTGACGCCGCGATTGATGTCGAGCAGCCAGTGCGCGCCGTTGGAGGCGAGCAGGTTGCAGGCGAGCCCGTAGTACATGTCGCGCGGCCTCAGCCAGTCCTGCCAGAGTTCACGGCGGCGGTATTCCGTCTCGTCCGATGTCGGCGGCCAATGGCTGACCGTGCCGAGGGGCAAGCCGGCTGACGCCCCGGCCAGGGGATCGCGCAGAAGGGCTTCGACGCCTTTTTGCGACATGAGTTCCGGATCGAGGTCGGATGCGACAGCGTCGAGCGTTTGCGGGCTGATGCGCACGATGCAGGAGCGCGAGCCACCGAACAGGTCGCGCAGGCCGGTCACCGCGTCGAACCAGCGTTCCTGGTCGTAGGCGGCCTCATAGACCTTGCCGACCACGGCGGTGACCGCTTCGATGCTGACGTCAGCCACTGGTCTTGCGATCCTTGGGATGATCGGTTCTCGCCAGGAAGCCTAACACACGGAAACGCTCGTGCAAGTTGCATTGTCGCTGAGTCCGGTCACGCCGCCCCCGAATTCCAACTCATCGATAATTAGCAAAAATGAATATGTGACCTTGCGGTAACAGCTTGGCCCGACAACACAATTACCGCGTCATAAAGCGGCGAACAGTCGTCATATGACGACTGTTCGGGCTGTCGCGCGGCCGTCAAGTTCGCGTCGTTGCTCCGGTGGAGTTCATCCGACGTCAAACTGAACAAGCGCTGTGAGATCGCCGGCACGGATGCAGTCCGGCTCCAAGCAATTTTCACGGCGTCATTCTCGGGGGTGGATATTGATTTTCTCTTCGAAGATACGCCTGTCGCTTGTGCTTGCTGGGACGATGCTGCTGCCGACGACCGGCAGCGGCTTTGCGCAGTATCGCTGCCTGATTGACGACGGCACCGATGGTGGTGCGACCTCTTCCGGACCGAACAGCTTAGCGTGTGGCTCCCAGGCCAGCGCCAATCCGCCTGATCCGGCGAGCCCCACCTTTGGCTTTGCAACGGCTGTCGGAACCTTGGCTGAGGCTGAGGGGGACATATCGACCGCAGTGGGGGCTTTCGCAACGGCCAATGGGCTGGGTTCCAGCGCGTTAGGTGCGAGTTCCAAGGCGACAGGCCGGCTTTCAACGGCGACAGGCGCTTATGCGGAAGCAACGAGTTCGCAGTCCACCGCCACGGGCTATCATGCAATAGCGTCGGGCCCTGATGCCACCGCGACGGGACAGAGCGCCCAGGCCACGTCGCTCTATGCGACTGCGACCGGCTCGGCGAGCAAGGCTTTGGGCTACGGTTCAACGGCTACAGGCTACGACAGTCAGGCGAAGGGATCCACCGGAGAGGGAGGGGCAACGGCTACCGGAATGAGCAGCAAGGCACTGGGCGATTACTCGGTCTCGAATGGCTATTCCGCGTCGGCTTACGGAGACAACAACACCGCTGTTGGAGCGCAAGCCGTTACCGGCGGAACTTCAACAAACGGCTTCCAGAACAGGGCAAACACTGCGCTGGGCAGCGGCGCATCGGCGGGCATCTCCGCCGATGGGCAGGTGAATTCGACGGCGGTCGGCGCCGGTGCCGCGGCCAATGCCTCGAATGCCTTGGCGTTGGGCAGCGGTGCGAAGGCCAATCTCGACAATTCCGTCGCCATTGGCCAGGGCGTTGTGGCCGACCGCACAAACCAGGTTAAGCTCGGCAGTGCCACGAACACCTATACGCTATCGGGTGTTGCCTCGGAGGCCAGCAGGGCGGAGCAGGTTGGCGTCACGCATCTGATGACCACGGACGGTGCCGGCAATCTGGCGACATCCACCTTTGACATCGCAGCGTTGAACGACCTGCCAAACAACATCGCGGCTCTCGACGGGCGCGTCGGCGCGTTGGAGTCCGGCTTCCAGAACCTTGGCGGCGAGATCAGCGAAACCCGCACGGAAGCGCGTGCCGGCACCGCGCTGGCGTTGGCGACAGCGGGGCTGCGCTACGACGACAGGCCCGGCAAGCTGTCGCTGGCTGGCGGCTTCGGTCATTTCAAAGGGCAATCGGGGCTGGCGCTCGGCCTTGGCTACAACACCAGCGAGGAGTTCCGCATGAACGCCGCCGTATCGGCAACCACCGGCCGTGGCGATGTCGGCGTCAGCGTCGGAGCCTCATGGACACTGAACTGACACGGCCGGGATGATGCGGGGTTTGGGGCTTCAGCATTCCGTGCCGTTGCAGTGGCGGGCGCCCGGTTGGCGGACTTCGGGCGCCCGCGGTTTTTTCGCCGCATTGGCCATCGCGCTGATGGCCGTCGCGGTGCCTGCGCAGCCCGCGCATGCGCAAGCCAAGGAAAAACGGGTGGGGCAAAAGACGGCGCGGCCTGCCGGTATCGACCGCAATGGCGTGCTGATCCTGATCCGCGGTGCGCTTCTGGCGCTCGACCAGGCCAACAAGACCGGCAACTACACCGTGCTGCGCGATCTCGGCTCGCCGAATTTCCGGGCCAACAGTGCAGCCCAGCTAGGCGACATCTTCGCCAACCAGCGCAAGCAGGCGCTCGACTTCGGCGCCGTCGCGGTGCTCGAGCCGCAACTGACTTTGCTGCCGCAGATCGAGCCGAACGGCATGCTGCACATGGCCGGCTTCTTCCCGTCTGTACCCTTGCAGGTCAATTTCGAGCTTTTGTTCGAGCCGGCCGACCGGCAGTGGAAGATCTACGGCGTGTCCGTCAACCTGACATCAGGTGGCCCGCAAGCGCCCGACACGCCAGTGGCCGAACAGCCGAACCCAGCCGATGCCGGCCCGCCGCCGGAGGGGCCGTCGATGGCCGTACAGCCGAAGAAAGAGACCAAACCGGTCAAGCCGTAGCGTGTGGAGCGTTCATGCGTTGATCCTGCCAAGTCCTGTGCTTAGCCTCGATGTCGGGAGCACCTGAGTTGACCGATGAAAAAAGGCTCCAGAGGTACATTTGCATGCTCGACCCGACCAACGCATGGACGGTCTGGGATTGCGAGATGGAGATGCCGGCTTCACTGGGAGGCCAGCTTCTGACCGGGCGGCCGAAGGAGCGAGCCGAGGCTGCCCGCGCAATTCTGGAGCGTATCCACAAAAGCAAAATGGATGGTGGCACGCCAAATCGGCTCCTCAATTAATCGTGCCTTCTGCGCTTCGTGGCGAGACCGCTGTCATGGTCGGCTCGGCCAGTGGGCGCGGGCTAGAGGCGGACCGTCGGCGCCGACAACCTGATCCTTCGGATCAAGCTCGAAGGCCGGCTCTTTGCTGCTGCCGGCCATGTTGTGCAAGGGGCAACATGGCTGGCTGTGCAGCGTAGCTCAGGCCGACGGTTTTCGTGCGGCTTGTCGCCCCACTCGTCGATAAATTAGCCGAATGGAATGTGTATCCTCGATGTAACAGTCCGGCCCCGCAAGCGGTCATTGGCGGCACAAAGCGGCGGACCGTCGTCATTTGACGACTAGGAAAGCCGGCGGCATTCGATCAGCCATTGGCAGGAAACACTGACGATCGCTTCGGCTCCCGCCGAGGGCGATCTGTCGGGATGGGGGCTGGGGCACTACATGAATCTCAACAATCGCAATCGTTGCTATCGCAACCGCTTGCTGGTCAGCACGGCGATGGCCGGGGCGACGCTGCTCGGCTTGGGCCAAAATGCCGACGCCGCCTGCACGCCGGCGGCGCCACCCAACTATGTCTGCTCCGGCGTCAACACGACCGGCCAGATCGTGCCGTCCGGAATCGGCCTGCCGCTCGACGCAGGCGATCTGCTGACTCTTCTGCTGGCGCCCGCCAATCCGGCTGTTGCCACTGACCCTGGGTTCAGTGTCTCCACCAGTGATCCCTTCGCGCTGGGCATACTGGGCAAAGGTGCGGTCAGTTATACCGATGCCAATTCTTCGGCGCTAAGCTCGACGACGGGCATCGGCCTTGGCGTCGTGTCGCTGGTTCCACAAATCACGGATCCTTTTTACGGGCCTAACCCAGGCGGCGCGGTCGCCATCGACACCGGCGGTGCCATATCGGGCTCGCTGATCGGCCTGGCGGCAATAAACACCGGTGATGGCACGACCAACGTTAAGGCCACCGGCGATATCACGGCGACCGGCGCCAATGGCTATGGCGTCCTCGTCTATTCGCTAGGCTCGGATACCGACGTCACCACCGGAAAAGTGAGCGGCACCAATGGCGGCATTTCCGCGATCAACCAGGGGGCGACCGCAGCCCTGAGCATCACCGCCAATGGCGACGTGACTGGCGGCACCGGCGACGGCATCAATGCCGTCAATGGCGGACAACAACTCGATGTCGTCAATACGATTCTGAATGGCACCGTAACCTTTTCAGGCCCGGCCGTCCCTGCTGGCAGCGATCTGAATGTCACCGCCTACGGCAAGGTGACCGGCGGCCGGTACGGCATCTTTGCCTCGAACGATGGCAGCGGCGCCACCAGCATCATAGCCACGACGGCTGCCGTAGCCGGGTCAAGCGAAGACGGTATTTATGCCACCAACGGCACCACGGCGACCGACCTGACAGTGAGTGCCGCTGAAGTCAGCGGCAAGGGCGGCATCGCCGTCACCAACAACGGCACCGGCTTCACCAGCGTCACGGCGACGGGCTCGGTGATCGGGGCAAGCAACAACGGTATCGATGCCTACACAGGCGGGGCCGGACTGACGGTGAGTGCGGCGGCGGTCAATGGCGGCTTCGCCGGCATTTCTGCCCAGAACAACGGAACTGGCGCCACCAGCGTGACCGCGACGGGTACGGTGACCGGAACCGCCGACAACGGCATCGATGCCTATACCACGGGTACGGGCCTGACAGTGAACGCCGTGGCAGTCACCGGCGGGACCAATGGCATCCGCGCCTACAACAGCGGCAACGGAGCCACCGGCGTGACGGCGACCGGCACGGTGACCGGGATAGGCACCGACGGCATATACGCCTTCAACGCGGCCACCGCGACGGGCGGCCTGACGATCGACGTCACGGCAGTCAACGGCCACGAAAACGGTATCAATGCCGATAACAGGGGAACCGGCGCCACCACCATCACGGCGACAGGTATGGTCGAAGGCGGCGACGCCGCGATCAAGGCGGTGTCGTCCGCGGGCCAGGCGATTACCATCACCACCAGCGGTCTGGTGCGCAACAACGCGCAAGCCTCGGCGGCGCTGGCAATCGATGCGTCGGGCGGCCCGGTGGCCTTCAACAACAATGGGACCCTGATCGGTACGATCAAGCTGGGCGCAGCAGTGGGCAATGTCGTCACCAACGGTGGCAATTGGGCCACCGCCGGCGGCAGCAACGCGTTCAGCGGCGGCACGCTGGTCAACAATATCGGCAACAACATTTATGCCGCCAACCTCGGCGCAACCGTCGCCGTGACGACGACGTTCAACGGCTTGGCCATTTTCACCAACAAGGGCCAGTTGAGCATGATGAATAACGTGGCTGGCGACATCACCGAGCAGACCGGTGGCAATGCGGCCTTCGCCGCCGGCTCGGTGCTGGCCATCGACGTCAGCGGTGCCAGCGCGGATAAATTCACAACCACGGGAACTGCCGATATCACGGATGCGATTCTAGAGGTGCGTGTCGGCGGCCTTGCCATCGGCACCTACACAGTGCTGACGGCGAATGGCGGGCTAACCGGTACGTTCAATAGTGTGACCGGCGTCACCAGCACCCCATTCCTGTCTGTGACCGACACCTATGACGCCAACAACGCCTATCTCGACGTGACCAAGGTGCGCGACTTCGCCGATGCCGGGCTGACGCCGAACCAGATTGCCACCGGTGAAGGGCTGGACAGCCTGACCGGTGGGGCTGTGTTCAATGCCATTGCCGGTCTCGCCACCGACGCCGAAGCCCAGGCAGCCTTCGACCGGCTGTCTGGCGAAATCCACGCCTCGGCCAAGGGCATGCTGGTCGAGGACAGCCGCTTCGTCCGCGACGCAGTCACCAATCGTATCATGTCCGCTTTCGGCGATGTTGGCGCGGCCGCATTGCCGGTCATGGCTTATGGCGAAGGTGGCCCCGAAATGGTCGCGGCCGACACCGACCGTTTCGCCGTCTGGGACCAGGCCTTTGGGTCGTGGGGCAATACCGACTCCGACGGCAACGCCGCCGCCTTCGATCGTTCGACCGGCGGCCTGCTGGCGGGCGCCGACACGCTGGTGGGCGGCTGGCGCGTCGGCCTGCTCGGCGGCTACAGCCATTCGAGCTTCGACGCCGACGATCGCAACTCTTCGGGCAAGAGCGACAGCTATCATCTCGGCCTCTATGGCGGCACCAACTGGGGCGCCATCGCTTTCCGTACCGGTGCTGCCTACTCCTGGAGCAGCCTTTCGACCAAACGCTCGGTTGCTTTCAACGGCTTCACGGATGGGTTGTCGGCCGACTATGATGCCGGCACCGCGCAAATGTTCGGCGAACTCGCCTACCGGGCCGATGCCGGACAATTCAAGTTCGAGCCCTTCGCCAACCTCGCCTATGTCAGCGTCCATACCGATGGCTTCACCGAAGACGGTGGCGATGCGGCACTGACCAGCGCCGGCTCGAACGATGATGCGACCTTCACCACGCTGGGCCTGCGCGGTTCCTCGGACTTCGCGCTCGGCGGCATGAACGCCACGGCGCGCGGCATGCTCGGCTGGCGCCACGCGTTCGGCGACGTCACGCCGACCTCCAGCTTCGCCTTCGCCGGCGGCGATCAATTCAGCATCGCCGGCGTGCCGATCGCCAGGGATGCGGCCGTCATCGAGGCCGGTCTCGACTTCAACATGTCGGCCAACGCTAAGCTCGGTGTGTCCTATTCCGGCCAGTTCGGTGGCGGCGGTGTCGACCAGGGCGCCAAGGTCGATCTCGGCATCAAGTTCTGACGGCAACAGGTGGCGAGCAACAAGAAGCGCACCGTCACCGCGGTAATGGCAAGAAACTGCTGGAGGTCGCATGGTCAAGTCAAAGGTCGATTTCCACACGAAGCATGAAAGCGGTTTTGTCCCAACACCGGGATGTAAACTGCCATTCGACACGGACCTTCTGCAAGGCGAGGCCAAGGCGCGAGAGAAATTGCTTGGCAAGCAGAACGCTTTCCTTTCCAAGACAAGACGTTCCGCCAAAGACGTCGACCATCGATCGAAGAGATGGTCGCGTTCGAGAAGATCCGGTCTGGGCACTATTGGCGAGACTATCGGGCGGACCTGATTGCGCGGAACGTGCGATCGGCGGTTGGCAAAACAGGATCCTTGCTCGATCTAGGCAGATTGTCGCAACGACCAGCGACCAGCACGATTATGATACCACGCCTCGATATACCGGACCTGGGGCCCGTTCCTTTTGGTCCGGTCGAACGGGGGGAATTGCAGAGGATCGACCTGAACACGGTCGATCGAGGAACCTACTTCGACAAGTGGTTCAACTATAATGGACGGTGGACGCTCACCCAACTCTACGATCATGCCGTGACCGATCCGGTACCGCTCTCAATGGATTTCGTCAGTGCCAACAATCTGGACCCATACGATTCTGATGGCCTGCGCGCCACGAGCGAGACCGGCATCTGGTTCACCTATGTGCCGGACATGGACGGCTACGTAACGGTTTTCTGGCTATCGGACCGCGTAACCTATCGCCTGTTCAGACAATACCATCCGCGCGATGCGGACGGCTGGGCGAATGGTTGGCTCTCGGTGGAAGGGGTTGTCGGCATCTGGACGAACAATTCATTCGCAGGTCGCGACTACGTCGAAATTTCGAGCAGCAACGGCAATGCGCACGATACGCTACAAGCGAGCGGGGTCCTTTTCATTCACAACAGTACATACCCCGTCCAGGCGGGAAAACCGGTCCATGTGCTGATCGGAACGCGGTCGAAAGTCTTTAGTGTCTGCGACGGAACAGGCATCAATTTGGGGGCCGGCGTTGTCGCGCGAATTGATCACCCCATTTCCATCTTCACGCGAGCGGGGCTGGAGCCATATTCGCCGTTCTACTGAACCTGGATGACAACTGGGCCGCTACCGTTTCGAGGCATTCGACCTGGGGTAAGGTGGAGCTGTCGGGCCGATACCGACAGGCCGGAAAGCCGACCCGCGATTTTTTGCGCCGTCCGTCGAACAAGGGGCGGCCGCGCTCCGGGCGATCTGACGGTCTTGGGAGCGCGCAGCGCACGCGGTGCGGTCTTTGGCTCCAAAAACATTGCGAAACGACCCGAGAGCGGTTATACAGACCGCGAATTTCCCATTTTGGTGGCTCTAAACCACCGCCCGCGCGGGAACGCGGGCGAACGAGAAGGATTTTTTGAATGGCCAATACGCTGCTGATGCCCAAGGCGACCGCCGTCTGGCTGGTCGACAACACCGCGCTTTCCTTCGAGCAGATCGCGCAGTTCTGCGGGCTGCACCCGCTCGAGGTCAAGGCAATCGCCGACGGTGAATCGGCGCAAGGCATCAAGGGCATGGACCCGATCATGACCGGACAGCTGACCCGCGACGAGATCGCCCGTGCCGAGAAGGATCCGAACCAGCGCCTGAAGCTTTCGGACCCCAAGGTCCGGGTGCCCGAATCCAAGCGCAAGGGGCCGCGCTACACGCCGCTGTCGAAGCGCCAGGACCGGCCGAACGCGATTCTGTGGCTGGTGCGCAACCATCCCGAACTCAAGGACGCGCAGATCTCGCGCCTCGTCGGCACCACCAAGTCGACGATCGAACAGATCCGTGAGCGCAAGCACTGGAATTCGGCCAATCTGCAGCCGATGGATCCTGTCACGTTGGGCCTCGCCTCGCAGATCGACCTCGACATGGAAGTCAATCGCGCCTCGCGCGGCCGCGAACAGGCGCAGCCGGTCGGCGACACGCTGCTGCCGGCGGCCTTGACCGAGCGGCTGGTGCCGGCTCCCGAGAAGCCGAAGGACGAGGATGCCGAACTCGACGCCAACGCCGTGTTCGCCAAGCTTTCCGCCTTGAAGTCGAAGAACACGGACAATGACGACGACGAGTGAGGTTGTCTGATATTCCAAGAAAGCCCGCTTCGAGCGGGCTTTTTTTGTAGCTGCGTCAGGTTTCAGCTGCGCGCCGCGCGATCCGGCGCCATGCCATAATCTTCGCTGCGCTCCACCGCACGGTAGAAGTCGGCAAGCTGCTTGCCGCGCTCCGGCTTGAAGATGCGGCCAGCGATGACCACGGAGGCGATGCGATCGATGCGGAAGGCGCGAAAATCGTCGCGCATCTCGCACCAGGCGACCAGCGTCCACACCTTGCCCCAAAACCACAGGCCGAGCGGGCGGATATCGCGGGCGGTGCCGCGGCCGGCCTCGTCGGAATAGTCGATGGTCAGCACCTGGCGTTTTTCGACCGCGCGCTCGATCAGGTCAATCGCCTCGCGAGCAGCGTCGCTGACCACCCACATCGGTGTGTGGATCTCAGTGCGGGCGATGCGGTCTTTCTCGGCATCGGGCAATACGGCGCCGATCTTGACCAGCGCCTCGTCGGCGGCCCTCGCCATGGCGGCACCGCCAAAGGCGCGCACCATGCGGGCGCCGGCGACCAGCGCGACGATCTCGTCACGCGTGAACATCAGCGGCGGAAGGTCGAAACCCTCCCTCATCATATAGCCAACGCCGGCCTCGCCGTCGATCGGCACTCCGGTCGACTGCAAATCGGCAATGTCGCGATAGATGGTTCGCTCGGAAACTTCGAGCCACGTGCCGAGCTTCTGGGCAGTGACCAGTCGGCCACCGCGCAGATGCTGCACGATCTGGAAGAGCCTGTCGGCGCGGCGCATCGTATGGTCCCTCGGCGTTGTCTCTATGCATGTCGCCCGAAACCGGTCCACCTCTGGGTGGCATGCATCGTGTTTTCGCGCATGCCGCTATCCCAAAACCGCAGAACACTTTTGGGCGGCATGTATCATGGCTTCAGCCCTTCGCGCTTGCGCTGCGCGGCGACGAACTCCGCGCCGAAGGACAGTTTCTTCGTCGTCGGTGTTTTCGCATCGAGCACGCGCCAGAACGGTGCCACGTCACTCAGCGTCATACCGCGCTGGAGGTCCTCGTTGGCGGCTTCGGCAACAGTGCGCAGATGATAGCCTATGGTGACCGGGCATGTCACTTCGGCGCCATGCTCGATGGCAAGTGCTGTACGCAGCGCACGCACATCCATCTCGACGCCTTCGGGAATCGAGCGGATGAAATCATCCACCTGGCGCGCCGTCGGCACCAGCATAGGCTGGCCTTCGACGACATCGGCCATCGTGCGCGGCGTCGGCCTCACGCCGTTGATGCCTGGTGTGCTCAGTCTGTCGTTCCAACTCTTCATCGATCGTCCTTTGACGCCAATGCGCGGTGTCCGAAGCTGGCACCATTGCACGCCCCTCCTGACAGCATACTGTCAGGAGGCTTCAGCATACTCCTTGGCGAACAGCGTCCGCATCTGTGCGAGATCGCTGCCTTTTTCGGGGTAGAGCGCCTTCAGAAAGGCGAGTGCGAAGGTGCCTGGTGCCGAGCCCGGTGCGGAAACGATGTTGCCGTCGGCCACGGCATGCGGCACATCCTCGTAGTTCTCGGCACCGGCATAACCGGCTTCATGACCCTTGATCCACTCGCGGCCATTGCTGGTATGCCTGGCCTTCTCGAAAAGGCCGGCTCGGGCCAGCGCCAGCGTGCCGGCGCAGATGCCGCCGACCACGCCGCCGCGCGATGCAATGGCGGCAAGCAGGTCGCCTACATCAGGCGGTGCCTTGCCCGTCCACTGGTCGGAACCAATGACGGCAATGGCATCGAGATCGGCATTCTCGCCGGCGCCTGTTGCGCGATCAGGGATCAGCCGAAAGCCGCCAATGCCCGTCACCTGCTTGCCATCAGGCGTCAGCGACACGGCACGGGCGCCGAACCATTCAACCGCCGAGGCCGCCAGCAGCCCATACTCCCAGTCAGCGAAGCCTTCGATGAAAAGGAAACCGATTGTCTTTTGTTCGGGCATAAGCGCGCTCCGCGTGTCGACCTGTTGCCCTGCTTGTTATCTGGGCGTTGACGCGCCCACATCCAATCGCCGGGTCGAAAAATTGGCTTCAATTGCCGCGAGGGCCACGGTCCGCGTACATGTCGGGCCAGCCGATATCCTTGCGAATGTCCGCCGGCAGCGAGTTCATGAACCGCTGGGTGCGGATCTCGTTGCGCATCGTCCGGATCTTGCCGACATAGTGCTGCATGCCGCGCAGAATGGTGTAACCGTTCATGGCTAAGTCTCCTCTCTCTGTGTAGAGGCACTATCGCATACCCCTCCTGACAGCAGTCTGTCAGGAGGATGTCAGGGCGCGAGACAATAGTTGCGGCCGGTGTGCGCGCCGCAGGCAAGGCATCGCTTCTCGCCGCATCGAGCGGTGCCTCAAGGCAGGTTTGCGACGTCCGATTGTTCATGGCGACGACGTTGTTTTCGGCGCCGCTGTTCAGCGTCCGGCGACGGACTGTCGGAATACGAGGCCTTCAGCGAGGTGACCGCAGGTCTGATATGAAGGGAGAAAATTCTTCCCTAACAGCAGGGAGACGACGATGAGCTTGCAACTGACAGGTATCCACCATCTGACCGCCATCACCGCCAATGCGCCTGGCAATCTTCATTTCTACACCAAGGTGCTGGGTCTGCGGCTGGTCAAGAAGACCGTAAACCAGGACGACACCTCGGCCTACCACCTCTTCTATGCCGACGGCGAAGCGACGCCGGGCACCGACCTTACCTTCTTCGACTGGCCGGTCGGCCGCGAGCGGCGCGGCACGCACAGCATCGTGCGGACCAGCCTCAGGGTCGGCAGCCGGGAGAGCCTTGCCTGGTGGAAGCAACACTTGACCGATGAAGGCCTGGCAACTGGAGAGGTCGCCGACATCGGCGGTTATGCGTCGTTGGACTTCGAAGATCCCGAGGGCCAGCGTCTGCGCCTGGTCAGCGATGGCGGCAAGGGCGGCAGCCATCCCTGGGCGCAAAGCCCGGTACCGGTCGAGCACCAGATACGCGGGCTCGGGCCGATCGTCATCAGCGTTCCCGACATCACCAACACCGAAGCGGTGGTGACCAAAGTGATGAACATGCGCAAGGCGCGCGACTATGTCTCGCCGGAGGGGCAGGTTCACGTCTTCGAAATGGGAGAGGGCGGGCCGGCGGCGGAGTTGCATGTCCTGGTGCAGCCGGGACTGGCGCCGGCACGGCAAGGCGCGGGTGCGGTTCACCATGTCGCCTTCAGGGCGCCGGACCAGGAGACGCTGCATCAATGGACGGCGCGGCTGGCCGAGTTCCGGCTGCCGTCGAGCGGCGAGGTCGAGCGGTACTATTTCCGCTCGCTCTACTTCCGCGAGCCGAATGGCATCCTGTTCGAGATCGCAACCGACGGGCCGGGGTTCACCGCCGACGAGCCGCTGGAAACACTGGGGGAAAGCCTCGCCTTGCCGCCATTCCTCGAACCGAAGCGGGCTTCGATCGAGGCTGGCCTCAAGCCGCTGAAGTAGATCGTTTTCCCAGTCGCAGACGGGCGCCGCGTTCCGACCTAGGATCGCGGCGTCGTTCTTTCTCAGCCAATGAACGACGTGCTTTGACAGCCGGGCGCGTTGCTGGTCAAAGGCGGCATGACGAAATTCCTCGCCCTTGTCATCGTCGGTTTCATGGTCATTCAACTGATCAAGCCGCTCGGCTGGCCAGGCCTCAAGCGACGCGGCGATTTCTGGAAGCTGGCACTGCTCGCCATGGCCGCGATTTCACTGGCGGCCGTGCTCGGGCATTTGACGTAGGACGGCACTTGTCGTCGGTGCCCCATTGCCAAGCACCGGGCCAACCAGATGCTCGGCCCAAGCCCGGTAGCCTGCTTCCGAGGCGTGAAAGCCGTCCGAGGCAAAGCCGGCTTCCGGATTGGTGATCGGCAGGCGCGGCGCCGGCACCGCGCCGCGCTCCAGGCAAAGGCGTTCGCCCATCCGGTTCATGTCGGTGGCGCGAATCTCAAGAATTTTTCCGAGCAGCGGAGGCATGGCCGGCGCCCGGGTGAACTCCAGCACCGGCGACCACACCACGCGTGCTTCCGGCCATTTGGCGCGCAGGCCGTAGAGCAGGCCACCGAACTCCTTTTTGAAGCGCGGCACCGAGTGAAAATTCTTGGCGTCGTTGGTGCCGATGGCCAGCACGATATGCGTCCACGGATCGGCCGACAGATTGGGCAGGACATGGTCGCGGATCTGGCCCGACGTTGCCGAATTGAAACCAGCCGCCCGCCAGCGCACGGCGCGACCTGTGCTTTGTGAAATCAGCACGGCGAGTTGCGAGGCAAGCCCATCTTCCGAATTGCCGATGCCGACCGACGCGGCGGAGGAATCGCCCAGCACCAGAAGCGAGATATCAGGCGCCTTGCCTGGTATTTCGTGCATGACCGGCCCTTGCGCCGGCAGCATGCGCGTGGTGCGGCGTCGCACGCCGAGGCCTTGCCAAATATAGACCGGGAAGGCGAGCCAGGTGAGTAAGGCCGGGAAGCGCATAGCAGTACCGTTAAACGATCAGCGGCAGCCTTAGCGCATGTTTTGGTCGACGGGAACGCTCTTCAATCGCAGCAACTCGCCTGCCCCGCTTGCTTGCCCTGATATTCATCGTGCAGCCGCACCCAATCCATCAGTCCATGATAGGGGCCGTTCTCGTTGCGGCCCTTCGGCGTCATGTCGAGATAGTCGTAGGCGCCGATCTGCGCCTCGCCGCCGCGGGCGCGCGACATGAAGGTGAGGAAGATGTCGCCGGTCTCGTCCCGGTAGAAAACGCTGGTGCCGGGAAGCTCCTTCGATGTCCGTGGACGGGTCTCGAAATTGTAGGTGGTGTCGCCGGCGGCGATCTGCTTGTCGGTGAAGGAGACCTGCATGTCGAAGTTGAAATCCGAGGCATAGGACGACACCCAGTCGAACTTCCAGCCCATGCGCTGCTTGTAAGGCAGAAGTTCCGCCAGTGGGGCGCGCGAAACCACGACCAGCGACACGTCGTGATGCCGCAGATGCTGATTGGCGCCGTCGATATGGTCGGCAAGGAATGAGCAGCCCTCGCAATGATTGACGCAGCCCGGCCCGAACATGAAGTGATAGACGATCAGCTGGCTGTTGCCGGCAAACAGGTCGGCCAGTCTCTTCGGCCCTTGCCCGGTCTCGAAGACATCGTCCTTCCGGATCTTCAGCCAGGGCAATTCACGCCGCTCAGCCGCGATCCGCTCGCGGAGCCGCGTCAGTTCCTTCTCGCGCGCCAGATGCGCCTTGTGCGCCTGGAACCGGTCTTCGCGCGAAACGACCTTGTTGCGATGCATGAACCTCTCCCTGAAGTGTCATTCCAAGGACGTTCGGGATGAGCACAACCCGACATCGCCCGAGAGGAAATAAGGACGGAGAGGCTCCGCCCCAAGCCCGGCAAGTCACAAACAAAAAACCCGGGCGCATCGGCCCGGGTTCGAAGGAGGAAGAAAGGACTGTGGTCAGGCGGCCTGTTCCAGGCTCGCCTTCCATTTTCCGAGCGCTGCCAGATGGTTCATGTGGGCGCGATGGGTGAAGGCAGCCTGACCGGCGGCGACGTTCGAGGCCTTGCCGCTCCAGGCTTTCTGTGGCGCGGCCTGCAGCGCGCGACCATAGGAGAAGGTCAGCTTCCACGGGTGCGGCCCGATGGCGTTGATGGCGTTGAGGTTGGCGGTCGCTTCCTCGTCCTCCTGGCCGCCGGACAGGAAGGCGATGCCCGGCACGGCTGCCGGTACGGTTTCGCGGAACAGCTTTATAGTCTTTTCCGCGACTTCTTCAGGGCCACTCACCTTGCCTGATTTCCTGCCGGCCAGCACCATGTTCGGTTTCAGGATAGTACCTTCCAGCACGACGCGCGCCGCGTAGAGTTCGCTATAGAGCTTGAGCAAAATCACCTTGCTGATCTCGTAGCATGTGTCGATGTCGTGGGCGCCATCCATCAGCACCTCCGGTTCGACGATCGGCACGATGCCGGCTTCCTGGCAAAGAGCGGCATAGCGGGCGAGCGCATGGGCGTTGGAGCCGATCGAGGTCCCCGAAGGCACGCCTTTGGCGACATCGATGTCGATCACCGCGCGCCATTTGGCGAAGCGGGCGCCGAGCTTGTAGTAGTCGGCAAGGCGCTCGCGCAGGCCATCGAGGCCTTCGGTGATGGTGTCGCCGGGAAACCTGGCCAGCGGCTTGGCGCCTGCATCGACCTTGATGCCGGGGATGGCGCCGGCCGCCTTGATGATGTCGACCAGCGGCGTGCCGTCGGCGGCCTTCTGGCGGATCGTCTCGTCATAGAGGATGACGCCGGAGATGTAGCGGGTCATTGCCTCCCTGGTTCGGAACATCATCTCGCGGTAATCGCGGCGGCTGTCGGCTGTCGATTCGACGCCAATGACGTCGAAGCGCTTCTTGATGGTGCCCGAACTTTCGTCGGCGGCCAGCAGGCCCTTGCCATCGACGACGATCGCAGCGGCAATGTCTTCGAGACGTTCGCTCATTGTGGCTTCTCCTGAAACGGTTGTTCCGCGCTTAACGGAAGTCTACCGCCAAAGGAATGGCATCGGAAAGCTCGAATCGATTGAAAGCCTCGGGCGGCCTTGTTCGCTCTCCGAGTGTTGATCGCCTCGGAGCCTCAGCGCTTCAAGACGTCGACGCCGGGCAGCGGCTTGCCTTCCATCCATTCCAGGAAAGCGCCGCCGGCGGTCGAGACATAGGTGAAGTCGTCGGCGACGCCGGCATGGTTGAGCGCCGCCACCGTATCGCCACCGCCGGCGACCGAGACCAGCTTGCCGGCCTTGGTGCGCGACGCCGCGTGCTTGGCAGCTGCCACCGTCGCATGATCGAAGGGCGCGATCTCGAAGGCGCCGAGCGGGCCGTTCCAGACCAGTGTCGCGGCGCGGTCGATCCATTCGCCGATGGCCGTCACGGTTTTGGCGCCGACATCGAGGATCATGCCGTCGGCCGGCACATCCGATATAGCGACGGTCCCGCAGGCCGCGCCCGCCTTGAACTCCCTGGCGACGACGCCGTCGACCGGCAGGATGATGGCGCAGCCGGCCTCGGCCGCCTCGATCATGATCTGCTTGGCGGTCGCGGCGAGATCATGCTCGCACAGCGATTTGCCGACATTGGTGCCACGCGCGGCAAGAAAGGTGTTGGCCATCCCGCCACCGATGACGAGGGCATCAACCTTCTTCACCAGGTTCATCAACAGATCGATCTTGGTCGAGACCTTGGCGCCGCCGACAATGGCGACGACCGGACGAACCGGTTTTCCCAAGCCCTTCTCCAGCGCCTCAAGCTCGGCTTGCATGGTGCGGCCGGCAAAAGCCGGCAACAGATGCGCCAGCCCCTCGGTCGACGAATGGGCGCGGTGCGCGGCGGAAAAGGCGTCGTTGACGAAGATGTCGCCATTGGCGGCAAGCTTTTCGGTGAAGGCCGGATCGTTCTTTTCCTCGGCCTTGTAGAAGCGGGTGTTTTCAAGCAGCAGCACATCGCCCTTGTTCATGGCGGCGACGGCGCTTCCGGCCGTGTCGCCGACGCAATCCGAGGCGAAACCGACGGGACGGCCGAGCACGTCGGCTGTCGCCCTGGCGATAGGCTCCAGCGAGAATTCGGGCGAGGGGCCATCCTTGGGCCGGCCGAAATGGGCGAGCAGGATGACCTTGGCGCCCTTGGCCGATAGCTCGGCGATAGTCGGTGCGATGCGTTCGATGCGGGTGGCATCGGTGACTTTGCCCTCAGTGACAGGCACGTTGAGGTCGACGCGCACCAGCACGCGCTTGCCGCTGATGTTGCCGATATCGTCGAGTGTCTTGAAGGCGGCCATGCGGGTTCCTTTCGCGAAAAACCGGGGGACCATACCCCGCATCGGTGACGATGCAAGGCTTAGGGCGCGCTCGAACCGAAATTTTGAACTGGGTACGATCTTGCGCCGGCAGGGCGGATGAATGGCAGCGCTCAATAGCGGTTTTGTCAGCTTTCGGTTGCTGCCTTTTCCGGCGCCGGCTCCGGGGCCGGCTTTTCGTCCGCCCGCGCCTCGGTCTCCTGCGTCTCGGTCGGCTTGCGCCAGTTGCGGATGAAGGCGGAAAGACGGTCGCCGATTTCGCCGGCGCTGAGGAAGACCGGCACCCGCGCCACCGGCGCGGTCGGCTCGAAAGACAGACCGAGGCCTATGATCTTGCCCTTGTCGTCGACGTCGCGGACGATCAGTTCTATCGGGCCGAGCAGGACGCGGTCGGCATATTCGGCATGGCCGCCGAGCCGCGCCGTGACCAGCGCGCCAACGGTGAGCTTTTGCTCCGCTTCGGTCAGGCCTGGCGTATAGGCCGCTTCCAGTTCAGCGGCGGAGCGCGCGGGGTCGACCGCGAAGGCACCGAAGAAATCGGCATCCTCGGGATCGACCACGGCACGGCTCGCGAACAGCTTGTCGAGCAGGCGCGGATAGCGGTCCGGCACGAAAATATAGACCTGGTCGCCGGCGGCGAGCCGGCCCATGTCCTGGAAGCGCATCGAGCGGCCGTCGCGCAACACCAGCGAGGGTCGCGCCCAGCGTGGGATGCGCTCGCCGCGCGCCACCGGGCTGCCGTGTGCAACGCGATAGGCAAGAAGCTCGTGATGGGCCGAGCCCGGCAATTCAAGCTCGACCTTGTCCAGCGGTCCGAGCCGTGCCGGCACGATCAGACCGAGGCGGCGCGCCAGCGGTCCGACCGTCCAGCCCTGGATGACCAGCGACACGAGCACGATGATGAAGGCGGTGTTGAAGATGACACGGCCGTTTTCCAGGCCGCCGAGCAGCGGGGTGATGGCGAGCAGGATCGACACCGCGCCGCGCAGGCCGACCCACGAGATGAAGGCGACTTCGGGGCGCGGCAGACGGAACGGGATCAGGCAGAGCCAGACGGCGACTGGCCGCGCCACGAACATCAGGAACAGGCCGAGCAGCACCGCCGGCACCATGATCGCCGGAAACTGCGACGGCGTCGCGAACAGGCCGAGGATGAGGAACATGATGATCTGCGCCAGCCACGACATGCCGTCCTGGAAACGCTTGAGGATGGTGACGGCTCGGATGTCGGAATTGCCGGCGATAAGGCCGGCAATATATACCGCCAGGAAGCCTGAGCCGCCAATGGCGCCGGCTGCTGCAAACACCATCAGCGACAAGGTCAGCACGAAGATCGGCAGCAGGCCGTGGTCGAGATTGAGCCGGTCGACGAGGCGCACGATGGCGAGACCGCCCAGCACGCCTACGATTGCACCGAGGCCCATATTGAGGAGGAAGCCGAGGAACAGGCTGGTGACCAGAACATTGGTCTCGGGGTTGGCGTGGGCGGCGATGATCTCTACCAGCGTGATGGTCAGGAAGATGGCGATCGGGTCGTTGGTGCCGGATTCCACCTCCAGCGTCGAGCGCACGCGTTCGCGCAGATTGATCTCGCCGGCTCGCAACAGGAAGAACACGGCCGCCGCATCTGTGGAGGCGACGGCAGCCCCGAGCAGGAAGGATTCCAGCCAGGTGAGATCGAGCAGATAATGGGCGGCGACGCCGAACAGGCCGGTGGTGACAAGCACGCCGAAGGTCGCCAGCGACAAAGCCGGGCCTGCAGCCTGCCGCAAGGCGTTGAGCGGCGTGCCGAAACCGGAATCGAACAGGATGACGGCCAGCGCCAGTGAGCCGGCAAAATAAGCGATGCGGGCGTTGTCGAACTGGATACCGAGTCCGTCGGTGCCGGTGGCGAGGCCAATGCAGAGAAACAGGAGCAGAAGAGGGGCGCCGAAGCGGAAGGCGATCAGGCTCGAAAACGCGGCGGCGACGACAAGCGCTGTGCCGACCAGCGTGACGAGATAGATCGCATGCTCCATCCTGAAATCAGCCCCTCAAATTCGTCTGTCTCCTGCTTTGCGAGAGAGTGGGGCGAAGACGTGACCAGTGCAAGGCGGCAGGGTGGCTTTTTGGCCTATGCCGCTGATTTTTGGATGTTTTGGCGTCCAGGACACAATTTGGAAAGGCGCAAGCTGCGCTCATGAAAAACGCCCGGGCAAAGCCGGGCGTTCCAAGTCTCGAAAAGAGAGTTTTGTGATCAGGCGATGGTCTTGCCGAAGGCGACCGATGTGTCGCCCATGCGGTTGGAGAAACCCCATTCATTGTCGTACCAGGACAGCACCGACACGAAGTTGCCGTCCATCACCTTGGTCTGGTCGAGCGCCATGATCGAGGAGCGCGGATCGTGGTTGAAGTCGATCGACACGTTCGGGTGATGGGTGACGCCGAGAATGCCCTTGAGCTTGCCGTTGGAGGCGGCGATCACCGCTTCGTTGATCTCCTGCACCGTGGTCGACCGCTTGGCGATGAACTTGAAATCGACGACCGAGACGTTCGGGGTCGGCACGCGGATCGAGATGCCGTCGAGCTTGCCCTTGAGGTCGGGCAGCACCAGTCCGATCGCCTTGGCGGCACCGGTCGAGGTCGGGATCTGCGACAGGGCAGCGGCGCGGGCGCGGTAGAGATCCTTGTGCATGGTGTCCAGCGTCGGCTGGTCGCCGGTGTAGGAATGGATCGTCGTCATCATGCCCTTTTCGATGCCGACCGTCTCGTGCAGCACGGCTGCCAGCGGCGCCAGGCAGTTGGTGGTGCAGGACGCATTCGAGATGACGATGTGGTCCTTGGTCAGCTGGTCGTGGTTGATGCCGTAGACGACGGTGAGGTCGGCGCCTTCGGCCGGGGCCGAAACGATGACGCGCTTGGCGCCGGCGGTCAGGTGTGCGGCTGCCTTGTCGCGGGCGGTGAAGATGCCGGTGCATTCGAGCGCGATGTCGATGCCCAGTTCCTTCCACGGCAGCTGCGTCGGATCCTTGATCGCGGTGACCTTGAACGTCTCCTTGCCGACGGTGATCTGGTCGCCGGAAACCGAGACTTCATGCGGGAAGCGGCCATGCACGCTGTCGTAGCGCAAGAGATGCGCGTTGGTCTCGACCGGGCCGAGGTCGTTGACGGCGACGACGTCGATATCCTTGCGGCCGGATTCATGGATGGCGCGCAGGATGTTGCGGCCGATGCGGCCGAATCCGTTGATGGCAACTCTGACGGTCATTATTCTCTCCCTGGGAGTTGGAGGGCAGACGATGGGTCCGCAGTTTCATAGCGGCGGAAGCGGAAAGAATCCAGCCGCAGCGACGTGGATTTAAATCGATTAAGTTGGTCCAGCCCGGCGAGGCCGCCTTACGCGATTTCGCCGAACCTTGAACCTACTTGGCATGCAGGCGGGTTTCCGCCGCCTTGGCCGCGGCTTCGGCGGTGATGCCGAAATGCGGATAGAGCTGCTCAATGGTGCCTGAGGCGCCAAAGCCGGTCATGCCGACGAAGATGCCGTCGGAGCCGATCAGATGATCCCAGCCCTGGCGGATGCCGGCTTCGATCGCCATCTTGATTGGCGCGTTGCCGATCGTTTTCTTGCGGTAGTCGTCGCTCTGCTGGTCGAACAGTTCGAAGCAGGGCACCGAGACGACGCGGGTGGGATGGCCGTGCTTTTCCAGCAGGTCGCGGGCGCCGAGCGCGATCTCGACCTCGGAGCCGGTGGCGAAGATCGTCACCGCCGCTTCACCGCTGGCGGCTGCCAGCTCGTAGGCGCCCTGGCTGCTGAGATTCTCAGCAACGAATTCGTTGCGTACCGTCGGCAGGTTCTGGCGTGTCAGCGCCAGCGTCGACGGCGTCTTTTCCGACTCGAGGGCGATCTGCCAGCATTCAGCGGTTTCGACCGCGTCGGCCGGGCGGAAGACATTGTGGTTGGGAATGGCGCGCAATGCGGCCAGATGCTCGACCGGCTGGTGGGTCGGGCCGTCTTCGCCCAGACCGATGGAATCATGGGTCATGACGAAGATGGAGCGGATGCCCATCAGTGAGGCCAGCCGCATCGACGGCCGAGCATAGTCGGAGAAGCACATGAAGGTGCCGCCATAGGCGATGAGGCCGCCATGCAGCGTCAGGCCGTTGATCGCAGCCGCCATGCCATGCTCGCGGATGCCGTAGTGGACATAGCGCTGGCCATAGTCGTCCGACGTGATGTTCTTGGTCTGGCTGGTCTTGGTGTTGTTGGAGCCGGTCAGGTCGGCGGAGCCGCCGATGGTCTCGGGCACGGCGCCGTTGATGACTTCCAGCGCCATCTCGGAAGACTTGCGGGTGGCGACCTTCGGCTTGTCGGCCGACAGCTTCTTCTTGTAATCAGCGATGACGGCGTCGAAATTGGACGGCAGCTTGCCGCTGATGCGGCGCTCGAACTCGGCCTTCAGCTTGGCATCGGCCTTGGCCAGGCGGCTTTCCCAGTCTGTACGCGCCTTGACGCCGGCCTTGCCGGCGGTGCGCCAGGCGTCGAGGATGTCGGCTGGAATCTCGAAGGGCGGCGAATCCCAGTTGAAGAACTTGCGCGCGCCGGCGATTTCGTCGGCGCCCAGGGGGGAGCCGTGCGCCTTGTTGGTGCCAGCCTTGGTTGGCGCGCCGAAGCCGATGGTCGTCTTGCAGGCGATCATCGTCGGCTTGTCGGAATGGCGGGCAGCTTCGATGGCATAAGCGATGGCTTCCGGATCGGTGCCGTCGATGTGGCTGGCATTCCAGCCGGAGGCCTGGAAGCGGGCGACCTGATCGGTGTTGTCGGACAGCGAGACCGGGCCGTCGATCGAGATGTCGTTGTTGTCCCAGAAGACGATCAGCTTGTTGAGCTTGAGATGGCCGGCAAGCGCGATGGCTTCCTGGGAAACACCTTCCATCAGGCAGCCGTCGCCGGCCAGCACATAGGTGTAATGATCGACGAGATCGTTGCCGAAGGCGGCGTTCATGATGCGCTCGCCGAGCGCGAAGCCGACCGAATTGGCGAGACCCTGGCCGAGCGGGCCCGTCGTCGTCTCTATGCCGGCGGCATGGCCATATTCGGGATGGCCGGCGGTCTTCGAGCCCAACTGGCGGAAGTGCTTGATCTGGTCGATTGTCATGTCTTCGTAGCCGGTCAGATGCAGCAGCGAATAGAGCAGCATCGAGCCATGGCCGGCCGACAGGATGAAACGGTCGCGGTCGGCCCAGTGCGGGGCCTTGGGATCATATTTCAGGAAGCGCGTGAACAGCACCGTGGCGATGTCGGCGCAGCCCATGGGCAGGCCCGGATGGCCGGAATTTGCCTTCTCGACGGCGTCCATGGAGAGAAAGCGGATCGCATTGGCCATCCGGTCATGTTGTTCACGCGACGTCATGGTTCCTCCAGAAGTGGGGGTTTGGGGGCTTGGGAGAGCCCTTGAAAAGGGTGCGCGACACATAGCAGGCGCGGGCTTTTAGTCAACAAATCGGGTGCACATTTGCCGGTCTTGTGATGCCGGCGGCGGACCTACATTAGCGTTAGCGGGGGACAGTCGCGAGAGCTTTGTTGACGTTGCCTTCACCCGGTGCCTAATGTTTCAGGGATAACGCGTTCTGAACGTGAACGATTCGGTGATGGGCAGGGCACAGGACGAAGGCCATGACCGGGGAAGCCACACTCAAGGAAGTCATCGCGAGGCTGGGCAAGGCCATCGAGGGGCTGGAAAACGCCGTCGCGGCCAAGCTCGAGCATGAACGCGACTACTCCGAAGCCGAGGCCGAGGTGCAGCGGATGAATGCCGACCGCTCGCGGCTGGCGCAGGAACTCGATAATTCCGAAGCGCGCGCCGAACGGCTGGAAGATGCCAACAAGGAAGTCTCGCGACGTTTGGTGACCGCCATGGAAACCATCCGCGCCGTGTTGGACAGATAGGAGCTGGCCCGATGGCACAGGTCACGGTTTCAATCGACGGCAAGCAGTATCGCATGGCCTGCGACGAGGGCCAGGAAGAGCATCTGATCGACCTTGCCGAACGCTTCGACCGCTATGTTTCACACCTGAAGGACTCGTTCGGCGAGATCGGCGATCAGCGGCTGACCGTGATGGCCGGCATCATGGTGATGGATGAACTCTCGGAGTTGCAGAAACGCGTCAAGGGCATGGAAAGCGAAGTGCTGACCCTGCGCAAGACCCGCGACGAGGCTCTGACCAAGGCCGACAAAAGCGATAGCGTGCTGACCAACGCGCTCGGCGCGCTGGCACAGCGCATGGAAGACCTGACTGTGACGCTGGCGGTCAACAAAACCTGAGGCAGGAACCTTTCCTGTCCAGCCCAACAGGCTCTCATACGCGCGCAGCGTATTCGGCAGCATAAAAATGCTCGCCTGCCGCCGACAAGAGTTTCATATTATCTTGCAGCCACGATTTTTGCGCTAAGATGCAACGATGCCGGGCGGGACAGCTTGATGTCGGCGTGATTGCCGCGTGCTGTTCCTCGCTGCCGACGGGTTCCGTTTACAGGGGAGATGTACCATGAGCCTTCGTATCAACGACATTGCGCCGGATTTTACCGCCGAGACCACGCAAGGGACGATCAAATTCCATGATTGGATCGGTGACGGTTGGGCGATCCTGTTCAGTCACCCGAAGAATTTCACGCCGGTCTGCACGACCGAGCTTGGCACGATGGCGGGGCTCGAAGGCGAGTTCAAGAAGCGCAATGTCAAGATCATCGGCATTTCGGTCGATCCGGTCGAGAGTCACGGCAAGTGGCAGGACGACATCAAGACGGCGACCGGTCATTCGGTGAACTACCCGCTGATCGGCGACAAGGACCTCAAGGTCGCCAAGCTCTACGACATGCTGCCGGGCGGTGCCGGCGAGACGTCGGAGGGCCGTACGCCGGCCGACAATGCCACGGTGCGCTCGGTCTACGTCATCGGATCAGACAAGAAGATCAAGCTGGTGCTGACTTACCCGATGACCACGGGGCGCAATTTCGATGAGATCCTGCGCGCGGTCGATTCCATGCAGCTTACCGCCAAGCACCAGGTGGCGACACCGGCGAATTGGAAGCAGGGCGAGGACGTTATCATCACCGCTAATGTCTCCAACGAAGACGCGATCAAGCGCTTCGGCGCCTACGAGACCATTTTGCCCTATCTGCGGAAGACCAAGCAGCCATCGGCCTGATCCCAGGCGCTTCGGAGCGATCTTTGGCCTTCTCGCCCTTGCGAGCCAAGTGATACTTGACTGCCGCACCCGAGCGGACAACCATGCTCCTCTCGGGTGTCGTCAGAGCAAATCATTCCTGGCGACCGAGAGTTGGGGAAGCCGGAATTGGACGTAGCTTTGGCCAAGCCGCAGGTCAGCGGCTTCTATGACAAGCCGACCGGGGCCATCCAGTATGTCGTCGCCGACCAGGCGACGAAGCGCTGTGCGATCATCGATCCGATCCTTGATTTCGACGAGAAATCAGGTGCTACGGCAACGACGAATGCCGATGTCCTGCTCGACTTCGTCAGCGAGCAGGGGCTGAGCGTCGAATGGATCCTCGACACGCACCCGCACGCCGATCATTTCTCGGCGGCGCACTATTTGAGAGAGAAGACCGGAGCGCCGACAGCGATCGGCGACAGGGTCGTCGACGTCCAGAATTTGTGGAAGGCGATCTACAACTGGCCGGATTTTCCCGCCGACGGTTCGCAGTGGGACAGGCTGTTTGGTGAAGATGAAACCTTCAAGGTCGGCACGCTTCCGGTCAAGGTGCTGTTCTCGCCTGGCCATACGCTGGCCTCGGTCACCTATGTGATCGGCGATGCCGCCTTCGTCCACGACACGCTGTTCATGCCCGACAGCGGCACAGCGAGGACGGACTTTCCCGGCGGCAGTGCCGCGCGGCTCTGGCGCTCGATCCAGGACATACTGGCGTTGCCGGACGAGACGCGGGTGTTCGTCGGCCATGACTATCAGGCCGGCGGCCGCGAACCTTTGTGGGAAAGCACGGTCGCCATACAGAAGGCAACCAACACCCATCTCGCCGCCGCCCGCAGCGAGGCCGAGTTTATCGCCCTGCGCGAGGCGCGCGACAGGACGCTGCCGATGCCAAGGCTCATCCTGCATGCGCTGCAGGTCAACATGAATGGCGGGAGGCTGCCCGAACCCGAAGCCAATGGCCGGCGGTACCTGAAGTTTCCGCTGGACGGGCTTTGAGGGGCTGTTGGCGAAGTTGCCAATCTCGCCCCTTGCGGGGGAGATGCCCGGCAGGGCAGAGGGGGGTGCTGTCCCGCCAACCTGTCAGTTAATTGTGGCTGTGCCTTCAGTCTTTCGGTTGGGTGACTGACGCCGAAAAGTAGCGATCCTTCACACCCCCCTCTGTCCTGCCGGACATCTCCCCCGCAAGGGGGGAGATCGGATGTCGCCTTCGCTTTCGCCAACCACCATTGCAGTCCGCTACAAAAAAGGCGGCGCCAGTTTCCTGGCGCCGCCTTGATTTTTGTTGCCTTAGCCGGCTTTAAGCCGCGGGCTGTGCCTCAATCGTACGCAGCGCCTGGGTCTGGCGCTTGGCGGCGGCCTTGACCGCATCCTGCACCTTCTCGAAGGCGCGCACCTCGATCTGGCGCACGCGCTCGCGGCTGATGTCGAACTCGGACGACAGCTCTTCCAGCGTCAGCGGCTCCTCGGCGAGGCGACGGGCCTCGAAGATGCGCCGCTCGCGCTCGTTAAGCACGGCAAGAGCGCCCGACAGCATGCCGCGCCGGTTTTCCAGCTCGTCCTGCTCGATCAGCATCTCTTCCTGGCTTTCGTGGTCGTCGACCAGCCAGTCCTGCCACTCGCCGGACTCACCTTCGCTCGCCCGGATCGGGGCATTGAGCGAGGCGTCGCCCGACAGGCGGCGGTTCATCGACACCACCTCGGCTTCGGAAACGTTCAGCCTGGTGGCGATCTCGGCGATCTGGTCGGGCTTCAAGTCGCCGTCGTCCAGCGCCTGGATCTTGCCCTTCACCTTGCGCAGGTTGAAGAACAGGCGCTTCTGATTGGCGGTCGTGCCCATCTTGACCAGGCTCCACGAGCGCAGGATGTACTCCTGGATCGAGGCCTTGATCCACCACATGGCATAGGTCGCGAGGCGGAAGCCACGCTCGGGTTCGAATTTCTTGACGGCCTGCATCAGGCCGACATTGCCTTCCGAGATCACTTCACCAATCGGCAGGCCATAGCCGCGATAGCCCATGGCGATCTTGGCGACGAGCCTGAGGTGGCTGGTGACGAGCTTGTGCGCAGCAGAGGTGTCCTCATGCTCGGCGTAACGCTTGGCGAGCATGTACTCTTCCTGCGGCTGCAGCATGGGAAAGCGGCGGATTTCTTCCAGGTAGCGGCTGAGGCCGCCTTCGCCGGAAACGATACTGGGTAGTGACTGGGCCATGATAGCGCCCCCTCTCTATTGGAGTGATGCCCCCGAAACGCGGCGGGCATGTGACGCGAGCACCAAAAGGCTCGCCCGCGACATCAGATCTTATACAGGAACAAAACCAGAAAAGACAGGCATTTGTTCAACACGAAACAGTGTGTCACGGTGAAGTGAACAATGTCAGTCAGGTTTTTTGATGGCTTGTTGGTGACGGGTTCAGAGTTCGCGGAGGCCGCCGACGAGTTCCTCCATGTCCCTCGGTAACGGCGCCTCGAACCTCATCGTTAGATGGGTAGTGGGGTGCCGAAATGCAAGGAGCCAGGCATGCAAAGCTTGCCGGGGAAATGCCTTGACCTGACTTTTCAAGGGTTCGGGCAGCCGGTTGCCCTTGGTGCGGAAGGCCTGGCCATAATCGGGGTCGCCGATCACCGGATGGCCGATATGTGCCATGTGGACCCGGATCTGGTGGGTGCGGCCGGTCTCCAGCCGGCATTCGACCAAGCTGGCCGTGGCGAACTCCTTTTGGCTCTCGCCGAAACGCTCCTGCACGGCGAAGTGGGTGACCGCATGGCGGGCGTCGTCGCGTCCTTCCGGCACCACGGCACGGCGCACCCGGTCGGCGGCGCGGCCGAGCGGCGCGTCGACCCTTCCGGCCGGCCTCTGCGGTATCCCCCAGACCAGCGCCAGATAGGCACGTTCGAGATCGCCGGTCAGGCCGTGATCGGCGAAGGCTTCGGACAGCGACTTGTGGGCGCGGTCGGTCTTGGCGACGACCATGACGCCGCTGGTCTCCTTGTCGAGGCGGTGGACGATGCCCGGCCGGCGCACGCCGCCGATACCTAAAAGACTGTCGCCGCAATGATGGATCAGCGCGTTGACCAGCGTGCCGGTCCAGTTGCCGGCGCCGGGGTGCACGACAAGCCCGGCCGGTTTGTTGATGACGATCAGCTCGTCGTCCTCATAGAGCACGTCTAGCGCGATGTTCTCGCCCTGCGGCTCCGCCGGCTCCGGCTCCGGCATGGTAACCGACACGCTTTCGCCCGGCGCCATCTTGCGCTTGGTCTCGTCGACAGGCTTGCCGTCGACCGAGACCGCGCCCTGCCTGATCAGCATCTGCACGCGGCTGCGTGATATGTCCGGGCCAAGGCTTGCGGCCAGCCACTGGTCGAGGCGCAGGCCGGCCGCATCCGCGCCCGCCACCAGCACGGTCGGTACCGCCTCTATCAATTCGGGGGCCTCTTCGCTATGAGCGCTCATTGAAAAACCGTTCCGGAACTGTTTTGCCATGGCCAGCCCGATCGCCGAAGAAGACCAGGATAAGCCGCTCGACCCCGAGGTCGAAAAGGTGCGCAGGAAACTCGTCCGCTTCGTCGGGATCAATCTCGGCCTGCTGTTCCTCGCCCTTATGGTGGTGATCGGCGCCCTTGTCTACAAAGCGCGCAATGCACCGCCGGCGAACCCGCCGCTGGCCGGCGATATCCAGACACCCGCCGGCGAACCGGTCAGCGGCGACATCGTGCTGCCGGTCGGGGCCAAGGTGGTCAGCCAGTCGCTGTCCGGCAATCGTGTCTCGATCGATGCCGAGCTTGCCGACGGCAGCCGCACGATCTTCGTCTACGACATCACCGAGCGACGCCTGATCGGCCGCTTTGCGATCCGCAACAAGTGACCGAGCCGCAACGATGAACGGCAGCAGGCCAATGAGCAAGCCACAGGCATGATCGGGTTCGCCGAACGTCGACGCGTCGCGACCGTCGCCCTGGTCGTCGCCAGCTATGACGAGGCGATTGCCTGGTATGTCGAGCGGCTGGGGTTCCTGCTCATCGAGGATGTCGATCTCGGCGGTGGCAAGCGCTGGGTCACTGTGGCACCGGCCAGCGGCCAAGGCGCCAGGCTGCTTCTGGCCGAAGCTTCCGACGAGGCACAAAGCAAAAGTATCGGCAACCAGACCGGCGGGCGTGTCTTCCTGTTCCTCGAAACCGACGACTTTGCCCGTGACCACGCGGCGATGCTGGAAAAGGGCGTCGAGTTTCGCGAAGCGCCGCGCTTTGAGCCCTATGGCACGGTGGCGGTTTTCGCCGATCTGCATGGCAATCTCTGGGACCTGATCGAGCCGAAACGCTAGGCTTGCGCACGGCTTTTCCCCGATACGACAAAGCCGGCGAAGCCCAGTTGCTTTTTCCCAGCGCTCAGCCTATATCGCCGGTTCTTGAACGCGCCCATCGTCTAGCGGTCAGGACACCGCCCTCTCACGGCGGGAACAGGGGTTCGATTCCCCTTGGGCGTACCAAGCTTGTCTCCACCAATCGCTCGATCCTGGCTACGTTCGTGGCTTCTGGCGCAGTGGGCCCGATTGCATTAGCATCGCGTCATGGGTCCTCGGGCACGGCTCCAGCGGCGCGCAGAACGCCCGGTGTTGGGCGGATCCGGACGGGCAGTCGATGCCTCGGGAGGAAGGCCAATGCAGAAGCTGCAATCGCAGGGCGTCCATCACATCACGCTGGTCGGCGCCGGGCGCCAGACCTCTATCGATTTCTGGGAAGGCGTGCTCGGCATGCCGTTCATCTTCGAACAGCCCAATCTCGACAAGCCGAGGGAAAGCCACCTCTATTTCGATCCTGGCGACGGCCGGCTGGTCACCATCTTCACCGACGAGAGCCGCACACCAGAGAAGCGGCGCACGCCGACCGATCCGGGTTGTGTTCACCACATCGCCTTTTCGGTGTCGCGCGTCACCTTCCTGCAGGCGGTCTCCCGGCTTGACGAGCGCGGCATCAAGCACAGCGGCGTCAAGGATCGCGGTTTCATGGATTCGATCTATTTCGAGGATCCGCTCGGCCTGCTGATCGAGTTGGCGTCCTACCGCTTCGAACCGCCGGCGGGCTTTGCCCATGCCGACGTGCTGATGGAAGCGCACAAGATCCGTGTCGCGCGCGGCGACTACAACATCGCGGAAGTGCATCTCGCCGATGCGATCCAGGCGCTCGTCGAGCGCTCCCGCGCCACCTTGTCGGAGGACCGGGCAGCGAAGAACCCATACTGAACAGACCAGAGGGAGGAATAAGATGGCCAAGACAGCGACGAAGACTGCCGGGGAATCCGCGGCCAAAGCTGCCGCCAAGCCGGCGGCGAAAGCTGCGGCAAAGCCAAAAGCCAAGGCGGCCGCCAGGCCTGCGGTGAAGGCGACGGGAAAAGCCGCGCCCAGGGCCAAGGCCAAGTCGGCCAAGAAGCCGGCGCTGAAGCTCAGCATGCTGAAGCCCAGCGTCAACAACATGACCGTGCGGGTGTTTGCGCGCGCGGCCGGTTTCGACCATGCCGAGACCGATGCCTGGGGCCACACCCGTTCGCCGGAATTCATGGCGCGAAATCCCGCCCATTTGACACCGATGATCGAGGACAAGGGCCTCCCCAGAGGCGTGCTGTGGGAAAGCTGCGCCATCATGCAGTATCTCGCCAACAAGCACGGGCTGGAGAAATTCTATCCAAAGGCGCCGGCCAAGCGGGCGATGGTCGATAGTGCCATGTTCTACCTGATCGGTACGCTCTACCCCTATGTGGCGCGCGCGACATATCCGGCGCTCGGCTTCCCTCATTATGCCGGCGAGGTCGGCCACAGCGACGCGCACCCCGACAGGAAGTCGGAGGCCCAGAAGGCGGCGATGGCCGCGATCGCCGAGCCGCTGGAGGTCTTCCACAGCTTCTTCAGGGACGGCAAGCCGTTCATCGGCGGCAAGCATCCTTCGATCGCCGATATCCGGCTGGCGGCGACGCTCGAATTCCTGGCCGTCGTCGACTATTCCCTGCCCCGATGGGCGAAGGACTATGTGGCGGCGATCGAGAAGACGCTCGGCAAGGCCTATAGCGAGCCGGCCGGCGACGTGCGCGGCTATATCGCGCATGTGAAGTCGCAGGCCAAGGCCTGAGGTTAAGGATGCGTTAACCAAAGCCCTGTCTACTGCGGGGCAATTCGCTTTCGGCCCGCGACCACGGATGTACTGGCGCAGAACGTCGTAGCGATAGGAAAGGTCGGCGCAATGCCGGCCTTTTTGCTTTCGCACGCGGTCTCTTTGTTCAACGCAATTCCGAAGGGAAGCGCCATGCGCTTTCCCCGGGAAAACCGTTTCACACTTTTCCTGGAATTGCTCTATCGCCGGGCGCGATCGAGCAGTGATCAGGCCACGCAAGCCTCGGCCGCTGTCGCTTTTTTGGCGTCAACTTTTGCGGAGAGATATTGTCATCGCCGGCGTTGACCCTACCATCCATTTCGGCAGTCCGGCATGGATTGTCGGTCAGGCGCGAAATGAGGGCTGGCGATGAAAAGCGTTGCGAAGCGGGTTGCGGTTGTGGGTGTGATGCTGGCGAGTGCTGTTCATCCTTCAAATGCGGCTGAACTGAACACAATGAACGATGTCGGCACCGCCATTCAGGCATGCTGGACACCGTCGGCGGATGCCGGAACCGCCAGCGTCACCTTGAGCTTCAGCTTCAAGCGGGACGGCACGCTAATCGGCCCACCGAGGCCGACAGCCATCAAGGTGGAAGGCGATGCCAAGGCGAAGAAATTGTTTGTCGACGCCGCAACAACCGCCTTGCAGAATTGTCTGCCCCTGACCTTCTCAGCGAAGCTGGCGCAAGGGATCGCCGGCAACGTGTTCACATTGCAATTCGCTTCTCCAAAATAGGCGCTGCCGCTCAGTGGTGACTGCGCCTTGCCTCGGCATGCCGGGCAAGATCGGGCATCTCGAAGACGTAGTCGCTCCAGGCTGATTCAGGAACCTGGCCGGCCAGATAGCATTCCAGCAACAGGCTCTGCTCGGGATTGAGTGGCCTTGGCGCGCGCTGGTCCAGCCCCAGCGAGTGAAACAGGTTTCTTGTCAGGTCCGAGACGGTGAAGTGGATCGACATCTGCAATCTCCCTTTGGTCCTTCAACGCGGAAGGCTCGGCAAAGGTTTCGAACGCCTGGCGATAATGGCGCATTGATCTCGGTCCGTTGCGTTGCAAATCCTCGGCCATGGTCAGGCTTGCGCTTTCTTTCGAGGTTCGTCTCAATCTTGAAATAAAAATGTAATATCGAATTTACATGAGGTGACGTATTACAATAGACAATAGGTGCTTCAGATTGAAACTCTTTAGATTATTAGAAGTTACTCATGTAGCTGAAGCTTGCTGAAGTCATGGGCTCTAAATTCCAGGTTCTCCGCAAAAAGGACCAAGTTGTCCCGATGATCCGTTTCTGGCCTTCCATGGTGATCGCATTTATTTCGCTGGCGGCAGTTTTGTTCGGTACGCTTTCGTCCTACGCGGACAGCTGCGGCGCGATCAGAAGCCAGTTGCTTTCGGCTGGCCGCAGCGGCGGGGCGAGCCCGGAGCTTGCCCAGTTGCGCCGGCAACTTGCAGCCATCCAGACTATCGAGAGACAGCGCCAGTGCACGGCGAAAAGTTCGCTTGGTGGTCTCTTCAACGCCTGCGCCGATCTCGCCAGGAGCCGCTCGGATGTGCAGCGCCGGATCGCTGCCGCTGGGAATTCGGGCCGCGACACAGCGGGCCTGCAGGCGCGCCTCGTCGCGCTTGGCTGTGCGCCTTCGGCAAAGCAACGGCCTGTCCGCGCCGCGCCCAGCACCCAATCGGCGAGCACCACGTTCGCCGGCAATGCGATGCTGTTTTGCGTGCGTCTGTCGGACGGGTATTTCTTCCCGGCGCCAAAGTCGCAATTCGCCGCCAGCGGCGATCTTAAGGAGACGGTCGATCAATGCCGTTACATCTGCGATGACCCCAGCGTCGACCTCTACACGTTGAGCGACGCCAGCCTCGAAACCGACCAGATGACCGCGCTCGACACGCGCAAACCCTATACCGAGCTGCCGGCAGCCTTCAGATATCGCGATGATGCGAATTTCAAGGCATGCGACGTCAAGCGCTACTACCAGCGGGTCACCGAACTGCGAGCCAGGACTGTGACGCCCGCCAACATGCGCAACGCCATTATTCCGCTGCCAACGGCGAAGCCGGATCTCGGCACGGTTGCGGCCGTCGCCGGGATCGATGCCGAAGCCCCAGGTGCCGCCCAGCACCTTTCGATCGAGGCCGGCGAGTGGCCGGTGCGCGTGGTCGGCCCGGCATTTTTCCCGGCCGAATGATCGCCGGTCTTCCTCGATTGGCGATCACCGGTGGCGGCGTGCCTGCTGCGATGCGGTTGCGCGATCCCTCTGGAACAGAGGGGCACTCACGGCGTTGTGATCGACATCAGCCGGGAGGAACGCCGTGGCTACGTTCAGGGAAATGCGGTTGCTGGAGATCGTCGAAGACGACTTGCTGACCACCGAACAGAAAATCGCCGAACTGCGCGAGATCGAATCCGAGGCGCGTGGGTTGCAGCGGGCTGCCTCGGAGGGTCCAATGGACGACGATGACGGTTGGCAGGAAGATCTGCGTCAGGTTCGTCTTGCACTCGACAAGCTCGGAGCGAAGGAGCCGAAAAAAGGCGCTGCTTCCCTGTGAAGGCCGGGTCACCGAGCTATCCGCGGATCGCGTTTTGTTTGATCGAATCCCGCTTTTAGGACCAAGCTCCAATCTAATCGCAGACCATGCGAGCTCTCTTGCCAGGCTCGCTGACGTTCCTGCAGGTCAGCGATTTCGCCGGCGCGGATAGGGACGCCGACGCAGGCAACCTCGTCTGGTGCCGTCTCGGTGCGGCATGGCTGACCTTGCGCTCGGAAAAACGCCGGGGCGGCTGCGGCGCCACCGGAAAAGCGCCGTTTTCGACCTCGGCTTGCCCATAGTCGACATTCGGTGGCGGCCGGTCCCAGAAGCGCCGGACATCGAGCGGCCTTGGGATGACGACCGTGCCGTCATAACTGCGCGAGCAACCGCCGCCGAAAAGCAGCGCCAGCCCCATGAAAAAAGGCACAATCCGTCCAAGCATCAGCAATACCCCTGCCGTTGCTTATATAGCGGGTTCGACCCTGCCGACAACCGGGCGGATGAAGCAGACCCTGCCGCCCAATCCTGTCTAACCAACCGTTAAGGTTAGCGGATCCTTAATGCTTCTCGGGCACATTCCGCCGACGAACCGCGGAGGAGGGTTCGGCCTTGGTTTTCGGGGTGGGGACGGCATGGCGGAAGCGAACGAAACAATCGGCGCGCGCGGCAAGCGCGGGCCTCGCAGATCCACAGCGCATGGCGATGATGCATCATCGTCCGCCTCCTGCATGGATTCGAACGATGCGCTTCGCCAACTCGTTGAAGCCGGTTCCGACTGGGTCTGGGAGACCGACGCCGAACTGCGCTTCTCCTGGCTTTCGCAAAATTACCAGGCAGCCACGGGCATTGATCCGGCAAACGTGCTCGGCCGGTTCCGCTTCGACTTCCTCAACCAGGTCCTGAACGGCGATCGCAGTGGCGCCGCGCATCTGGAGGATCTGCAGGCGCACCGGCCTTTTCGCGACTTCGTCTACGAACTCAAGGGTGGCAACGCTGACTGTCGCTGCGTCTTGACGTCAGGCTTTCCGAAGTTCGACGACGAAGGAAGATTTGCCGGTTATCGCGGCATCGGCCGCAACGTCACGGCACTGGCGGGCGCCTTCAAAGGTCCGGGGCCGGGACCATCGGCCGACGGCGAGCCCGACCAGCATCTTGCCGACCTCGAGCGGACGATGGACGCCATGCATATGGGCGTCGTGCTTCTCGATGCCAGGCTCGACACGCTGATCATCAACAAGGCCTATCGCGACCTCTCGAGGATTCCGGACGGCGCTGTTAGCGTCGGCGCTCCGTTCAGCCTGTTGATGGAGCTCAACCGCCGCAGCGGCATCTATGGCGACATCGACGAACGGCAATGGCAGCGCTACCTTGCCGCTCGTCTCGACGAGATTCGCGCCGGATCCGTCGCGCCGCGCGAATTCGTCCATGCCAACGGCAGGACGATGATGTTCTCGGTGACGGCGCTGTCAGGCGGCAAGCGGCTGTTGACCTATTATGAGGTCACCGAGATGAAGCAACGCGATGCGGAGATCAAAAGCGCGAACGCCAAGATCGCCGAGACCTTCGCCAGTCTCCGCAGCATGGTCGACCAGATGCCGATCGGTGTCCTCGTCCTGGACGCCAATATGCGCGCCGAGATCATCAACCGTGCTTTCTATGATTTCTGGCAGATCGACGCCCGGCGCGCCGAGATCGGCTGCAGCTTCCGCGATCTGATGGACGCCAGCCGCGACATCGATCCGTTTGGTGCCGACGATGCATCATGGCAGCGGCATGTCGCAGAGCGCGAGGCGGAAATCAGGGCCGGGGTCGCCGCCTCGCGGCAGTTCCCGCGCAATGACGGCCGCACCCTGATCTCGTCGATGGCGCCGCTGGCCGGCGGCAAGCGGCTGATCTCCTATGTCGACGTCACCGACATGAAGGACCGGGAGGCCGAACTTGCCGACGCGCTGGAGAAGGCGCGGCTGGCGGAGGCGGTGATCAACGCCGTCAAGGATCCGATCTTCGTCAAGGACGACCATCTGCGCTTCGTCTTCGTCAACGAGGCGTTCGCTGCTCTGTTTGGCCAGACGCCGCAAACCATGCTCGGCAAGCCCGGCGGCGATTTCCTCCCGGCGAACGCTGTCGCGCTTTTCGAGCGGAGCGAAGGTGAGGTCCTTGCGACCGGGCGGCCGTACGAAGTGGAAGAGAATTTCGAGGTCGATGGCGCCAGCCGATCGCGCATCGTCAGGAAGAGCCGCGTCGGCATGGCCAGCGGCCGCAACTATGTTGCCGGCTTCCTGTTCGACATTTCCGACATGAAACGCCGCGAGACCGAGGCGCAGGATGCGCGCAAGCATCTCGCCAGCGTCCTTGAATCCTTGCCGGCCGCCGTGATCATCTACGATAGCGACGACAGGTTCGTGTTCGCCAACCGCAAGATCCAGGATACGCTGCCGGCCTTGAAGCCGGCATGGCAGCCCGGCTGCACATTCCGCGAGGCACTCGTTCTGGGCCATGCGAACGGCTATTTCCGCAACAGCGGCGATCCACAAGTCGACCAGCTCTACGACAGCGACCATGACCGCTGGCTGGATGCGATCCTCGCCCGCTACCGCTTGCCCAATTCCTGCTACGAGCGTCATAACCCCGACGGCCGCTGGTACCAGGTCTACGACATGCGGACCGATGACGGCACCTTCATCGGTGTTCGCGTCGACATCTCCGAGATCAAGAGCCGCGAGGCGGCATTGCGCGATTCGATGCGCCAGATCGACCTGTTCCGGCACGTGATGGACGAGTTGCCGGTGGCCGCCTTCATCAAGGCGCAGGACCTGAGCATCGAATTCGTCAACAAGGCCTGGTGCGCGATCACCGGCTTGGCCAAGGAGGATGTCATCGGCCGCACCGACCGGCAGTTGTTCGGTGCGCAGGACGCCGATGGCTACAGCCATGACGACACGCAAGTCGTCGTGACGGGCGCCGTCAAGGAGGTCGAGGAACCCGTCACCCATAGCGACGGTACGGTTCGGCAGTTGATGACGCGCAAGAGCCGCCTGGTGACGCTGGACGGGTCGGTGCATCTGGTCGGTTCGAGCACCGACATCACCGACGTCAAGGCGCGCGAGCGTGCGCTGGAAGAAAGCATGCGCGAGAACGAGGTGTTCCGCAGCCTGATCGACAACGTGCCGGTATCGATCTACGCCAAGCGCTCCGATCTGAGGCAGTTCTATGTCAACAAGGGCTGGTGCGATCTCACGGGCTTCCGCAAGGAAGAGGCTATCGGCAAGACCGACATCGAGATTTTCGGGCCGGATGGCGAGGCTTTCGTCAATGGCGACCTCGCCGTGCTGCGCACCGGCGAAACCCAGGAGGTCGAAGAGACGGTGACGTTGGCCGACGGCAGCGTCAGGCATCAATTCGCCCGCAAGGGCGCGATGATCGCCTCCGACGGCTCGCTCTATTTGATCGGCTCGACCACCGACATCACCGAGCTGAAGATGCGAGAGGCCGAACTGCGCGAGGCGCGTCAGCGCGCCGTGCTCGCCGACCGCGCCAAGTCGGAATTCCTCGCCAATATGAGCCATGAGATCCGCACGCCGATGAACGGCGTGCTCGGCATGGCCGAACTGCTGGCCAAATCGGACCTCGACCCGAAGCAGAAGACGTTTACCGACATCATCGTGAAATCGGGCAATGCGCTGCTCACCATCATCAACGACATCCTGGACTTCTCCAAGATCGATGCCGGTCAGTTGGTGCTCGATCCGGCGCCCTTCAATCTGGCCGAGGCGATCGAGGATGTAGCGACGCTGGTGTCCACACGGGCCAAGGAAAAGGACCTCGAGCTGATCGTTCGTGTCGAGCCTCGGCTCGAGAGCCTGTTCGTCGGCGATGTCGGCCGTATCAGGCAGATCGTCACCAACCTGCTCGGCAATGCGGTGAAATTCACCGATGAAGGCCATGTGCTGGTCGACGTCACCGGCGAGAGGGTTCCAACCGGAACGAAGCTGACGATCTCGGTCACCGATACCGGCATCGGTATCCCCGAGGAAAAACTGAAACTGGTGTTCGAGAAATTCAGCCAGGTCGACACCTCTTCGACGAGGCGACACGAGGGGACCGGTCTCGGCCTCGCCATCACCTCGCGGCTCGTCGAGCTGATGGGCGGCGATATCGGGGTCGAAAGTGCGGAAGGCAAGGGCTCGACTTTCTGGTTCTCGGTGACGCTGCCGAGGGCCGGACAGCAGAACGGGCAACGCATCATGCCGATCGACGTGACCGGTGCGCGTGTGCTGATCGTCGACGACAATGCCGTCAACCGGGCGATCCTGACCGAACAGATGACATCGTGGACGTTCGATTCCTGCGCGGCCGAAAGCGGCGCCGAAGGCCTCAAGGTGCTGATCGCCGCCGCAGCCTATGGCGTGCCGGTCGACTGCGTCGTGCTCGACTACCAGATGCCTGAAATGAGCGGCGCCGAAATGGCGCGGATCGTGCGCAACACCGCCGGTCTTGCCGGCACGCCGATCATCATGCTGACCTCGGTCGACCAGTCGCTCGCCAACACCAGCTATCGCGATCTCGGCATCGATGCCCAGCTGATCAAGCCGGCGCGCTCTTCGGTGCTGCTGGAAACGCTGGTCGCCACCATCCAGCGGCATCGCCACAATACTGGCGACACGCAGCCGCTCGCGGCCGACACCACTCCAGGCAATGTTGCACGGCCGCAGCCCTCGGCACCGTCCGAACAGCGTGCGCTGCTGCAGCCGCCTTCGATTCGCCCCCGGCCACCGGTGGCGGCTGGCGGCGACAGGCTGGACATCCTGGTGGCCGAGGACAATGAGGTGAACCAGATGGTGTTCACCCAGATCCTCGGCGAGACCGGTTATGGTTTCGAGATCGTCGGCAATGGCCGCAAGGCGCTCGACGCCTTCGGCCGGCTCAACCCGTGCATGATCCTGATGGATGTCTCCATGCCGGAGATGAACGGTCTCGAAGCGACCGCCGCCATTCGCCGGCTGGAGGAAGAAACCGGCACGCATGTGCCGATCGTCGGCGTCACCGCGCATGCGCTGAAGGGCGACCGCGAGCGCTGCCTGGAGGCAGGCATGGACGACTATCTGCCCAAGCCGATCAGTCCCCGGGCGTTGCTCGAGAAGGTCGAGCGCTGGGTCGGCGCCAGCCGGCAGGCTCAGCGCAACGCCGGGTAAGCCGGCTCTGCCCGAGTGCGGGGAACGCGGCGAAGATTCGCGCCCCTGTCAGCGGCCAAGACTATGGCGCGATCGCACCATATCAAAGGCGGCATCCAGCCGAGACAATGGCTACATTCGAATTCCGCTCTTCCCAGTTACGGGCGGGAGCAGCGACCGCCGGCATGAGACAGCGTCAACCTACCCCAACGGACCTGTTTTCGGCGATGGCCCGGCCACGACACCGTCTGGCTGAGAGCAACGCGCTCCCGTCCGGCTTTTCTTCACAGAGGCCGGCTGGTCCCAAATCGCCGGCCAGCCTCGGCTGAATAGAGCAAGTCCCTGATTCCGGTGACAAAGCCGGGCTGCGTCGGGAGTGCCGGCCAGGCGGCATTCTGCTCATCCCGATGAAGCGTTACCGGGGTGACATCAAACTGTCATGCGACTGTTATAATCGAAGGCTATTGGCCTCAGCGGGCGCCGACTGACGAGCGCCGAGAGACCATCTTCCGAACAGGAGCAGGCCACATGAAGAAATTCCTCTATACGGCGTCGGCCGCTGCGCTTGCGCTCGCCGCGTCGTCCGGCTTCGCCGCCGCGCGCGACCAGATCCAGGTCGCCGGGTCATCGACCGTGTTACCTTATGCCAAGATCGTTGCCGAGCAGTTCGGCGAAACGTTCACCAACTTCAAGACCCCGGTCGTCGAATCCGGCGGCAGCGGCGCCGGCATCAAGGAATTTTGCAAGGGCGTCGGCGAAGACACGATCGACATCGCCAACTCGTCGCGTCCGATCAAGGCGGACGAACTCAAGTCCTGCGCCGACGCCGGCGTGAAGGAAGTCCAGGAAGTCCGGATCGGCTATGACGGCATCGTCTTCGCCACCGACATCAAGGGCCCGGACTGGGCGCTGGTTCCCGCTGACATCTACAAGGCGCTCGCGGCCAAGCTGGTCGTTGACGGCAAGCTGGTCGACAATCCGAACACCAAGTGGAGCCAGGTCAATCCGAAGCTGCCCGACTGGGACATCGCCGCCTACATTCCGGGCGAAAAGCACGGCACGCGCGAAGTGTTCGAGACCAAGCTCCTCGATGCCGGCTGTGACAAGGCTGCTCTCAAGGCTGCCGGCATTGCCGACGACAAGGAAATCGGCAAAACCTGCATCGCCATCCGCAAGGACGGCAAGGCCGTCGACATCGATGGCGACTATACCGAGACGCTCGCCCGCATAGACTCCAACAAGACCGGCGTCGGCGTGTTTGGCCTCGCCTTCTATGAGAACAATGCCGACAAGCTGAAGGTCGCCACCGTGGAAGGCATCGTGCCTTCGACCGAGACGATCGCCAGCGGCAAGTATCCCGTCTCGCGCCCGCTGTTCTTCTACGTCAAGAAGGCGCATCTGGGCGTCGTTCCCGGCCTCAAGGAATATGTCGAGTTCTTCCTTGACGACCAGATGGTTGGCCCGGAAAGCCCGCTCGCCGAATACGGCCTCGTTGCTGCACCGGATGCCGAGCGTCAGGCCCAGCGTGACGCTTTCGCCGCCGGAAAGTCGATGTAATCAGCTGCCGAACCGGGGTGCGGGCCAATCCCGCGCCCCGGTTTCATCGCAGGCCGCAATGGCGGCTGCGTAAGAATTTCTCTTGGGGTGGGTCCATGTCGTCCTTGCTCGTACTGGCCATCGTCGTTGCCGTCGGCCTGGTTGCCTTTTTCATCGGCCGGCAACGTGCCGCGGCCCAGGACAATGGCAAGGTCAAGCCGCATTCGCGCGCCCATTATCATGGCTGGTGGGCCTTCCTGCTCGCCGTTCTGCCTGCTCTTTTGCTGCTTGCCGTCTGGACCGTCGGGTCTTCCATCTATCTGGACCGACACATTCACGCTGCCTTGCCCGAGCGCACCGTCGACAGCAAGGTTGCCAGTGAGGCACTGGACGTCAGCCTGGTAAAGAGCCTCGCCAGGGGCCTGCGCAAACTCGATGCGGGCACACTGGCCGCAATGCCTGCCAGCTTTGCCGAGTTGCAGCCGCTGCTCGCCGCCAAGGGTGTGGCACTGGCGAGCGACACGCAGGATTACATGATCCCGATCGCCGTCGAGGCGAACAAGGTCCAGGACCGGCTCGGCCTGTTCGGCGCCATTGTCATTCTCGTTTCCTCGATCGCCGGCGCCTTCTATGCGCTCAGGCAGATCGAGCCGCGCGCCAGGGCACGCAACAATGTCGAGAGGCTGATGCTGTGGGGGCTGCTTGCCGCCTCCACCATCGCCATCCTGACCACCATCGGCATCGTGCTTTCGATGCTGTTCCAGACGATCACCTTCTTCGAAAGCGTCTCGCCGATGAGTTTCTTCTTCGGCACCGTCTGGGATCCGCGTTTTGCCGCTGCCGGTTCGGGCGGCAGCCAGGGCCAGTTCGGCCTGATCCCGCTTCTTGCGGGCACGCTCTACATCGCCGCCGTCGCACTGCTGGTTGCGGTGCCGGTGGGGCTGATGTCGGCTGTCTACATGGCCGAATACGCAACGCCCAGGGTGCGCTCGGTGGTCAAGCCGGCGCTTGAACTGCTGGCCGGCATACCGACCATCGTCTACGGCATCTTCGCCGTCGTCACGCTTGGGCCATTCCTGCGCGACCTGTCCGCGGCACTGACCGGCGGTTCGCCCTTCATCCAGGGCCAGAGCATCTTCACCGCCGGCCTGGTCATGGGCGTCATGCTGATCCCGGTCGTGTCCTCTCTTTCGGACGACATCATAACCGCGGTGCCGCGCGCCATGCGCGACGGGTCGCTCGGCCTCGGCGCGACCCGCTCCGAGACGATCAAGCGGGTGATCCTGCCGGCTGCACTGCCCGGCATCGTCGGCGCCGTCCTGCTGACTGCCTCGCGCGCTATCGGCGAAACGATGATTGTCGTGCTGGCGGCGGGCGTCGCCGCCAACCTCACCATCAACCCGTTCGAGGCGATGACGACCATCACCGTCAAGATCGTCAACCAGCTCACCGGCGACCTCGAGTTCAATTCGCCGCAGACGCTGGTCGCCTTCGCGCTCGGCCTGACGCTGTTCGCGCTGACGTTGGTGATGAACATCGTCGCGCTCTACATCGTGCGCAAATATCGGGAGCAGTACGAATGACCGACATTTCCATGGATACGATGGTCAGGGCGGCGGCCCATCCGCGCCGCGACATCGGCCTGAAGGCCCGTTACGCTGCCGAGCGCCGATTCCGCATCTATGGCGTCGTGGCGATTTCCGTAGGCCTGGCGTTCCTGGCAATCATGCTGATCACCATCGTCTCGAAAGGCTACACCGCCTTCTGGCAGACGACGGTATCACTGCCGATCTCGTTCGACGAGAAGGTGATCGATCCTTCCGGCAAACGCGCAACCGATCCGAGCGTTCTGATCAAGGCGAATTATCCCAAGCTCGCCGAAAACGCGCTGGTGGCCAAGCTCGGCATCAATCCCGACGACAAGCCGGCGATCAAGCAGCTCAAGGGCTTCCTGTCGGAAGGCGCCCGCGTCCAGTTGCGCGACATCGTTGCCGCCGATCCGTCCGTGATCGGCACGACGCGCGACGTCAACATCCTCGCCGCCGCCAATCTCGACTCGGCTTTCAAGGGTCAGATCGACCTCAGCGTCGAGGAAGCGCGACGCAAGGTCTCGGACCAGCAGATCACCTGGATGAACAAGCTCAAGGCCGAGGGCGCGATGGCCGAGCACTTCAACAGCGGCCTGTTCACCTACGGCGCCTCCAGCCGCCCGGAAACCTCGGGCATGGGCGTGGCGATCATCGGCTCGTTCTATATGATGGTGATCGTGTTGCTCCTGGCGCTGCCGATCGGCGTCGCCGCCTCCATCTATCTGGAGGAGTTCGCCAAGAAGAACCGTTTTACCGACCTTATCGAGGTCAACATCAACAATCTGGCCGCAGTGCCGTCAATCGTCTTCGGCTTGCTCGGCCTCGCGGTGTTCATCAATTTCCTGGGCATGCCGCGCTCTGCCGCCTTCGTCGGCGGCCTGGTGCTGACGCTGATGACGCTGCCGACGATCATCATCGCGACGCGAGCCGCACTTGCAGCGGTGCCGCCGTCGATCCGCTCGGCAGCTCTCGGTCTTGGCGCCTCCAAGATGCAGATGGTGTTCCAGCACATCCTGCCGCTTGCCGCGCCCGGCATCCTCACCGGCACCATCATCGGTCTGGCGCGTGCGCTCGGCGAAACCGCGCCTCTGCTGCTGATCGGCATGGTCGCCTTCGTCGCCGATCCACCGACGACGCCTTTCGATCCGGCCACCGCGCTGCCGGTGCAGATCTATATGTGGGCGAACGAGGCCGAACGCGCCTTCGTCGAGCGTATGTCCGGCGCCATCATCATCCTGCTCGTCTTCCTCATGGCCATGAACATCACCGCGATCGTGCTTCGGCGTCGGTTCGAGCGGCGCTGGTAGAAAAAAGGCATCTTGGTATGAACATCATGACCGAACAGTCCCTTGAAAACGCAGTGGGCGACAAGATGAAGTCGAACGAAGTAATCAAAATGCGCGGCGACAAGGTCGGCGTGTTCTATGGCGAGAAGCAGGCGCTGTTCGACGTCGATCTCGACGTCCGCCTGAACCAGGTGACGGCGCTGATCGGCCCCTCCGGCTGCGGCAAGTCCACCTTCCTGCGCTGCCTCAACCGCATGAACGACACCATCGATTCAGCACGGGTAACCGGCAAGATAACGCTCGACGAAGAAGACATCTACGACAAGAACATCGATGTCGTCGAACTCAGGGCGCGCGTCGGCATGGTGTTCCAGAAACCCAATCCGTTCCCCAAATCGATCTACGAGAACGTTGCCTATGGTCCGCGCATCCACGGATTGGCCAAGCGCAAGGCCGACATGGACCAGATCGTAGAGTCGAGCCTGAAGAAGGCGGCGATCTGGAACGAGGTCAAGGACCGTTTGCAAGAACCTGGCACGGGTCTTTCCGGTGGCCAGCAGCAGCGTCTGTGCATTGCACGCGCCATCGCCGTGTCACCCGAGGTGATCCTGATGGACGAACCGTGTTCGGCGCTCGACCCGATCGCCACCGCTCGCGTCGAGGAACTGATCGACGAACTGCGTCAGAACTATACCATCGTCATCGTCACCCATTCGATGCAGCAGGCAGCGCGCGTGTCGCAGCGCACCGCGATGTTCCATCTAGGCTATCTGGTCGAGGAGGGCGCCACCGACAAGATGTTCACCACCCCCGACGACAAACGCACCCAGGACTACATCACCGGCCGGTTCGGCTGAGCTCAGGCATACGAGGGACGAAGATCATGGGTGAACATACCGTCGCATCTTTCGATGAGGATCTGGAGCAGATCAGCCAGCTGATCCGCGACATGGGCGATCTCGCCCGCTCGATGGTCAGTGGCTCGACCAGGGCTTTGCTCAATTCGGACAATGCGCTGGCGCAGCGCGTGGTTTCCGATGATGCCATCATGGATGCACGCCAGCGCGAGCTGGACGATCGCGCCATCACGCTGATCGCCAAGCGCCAGCCAATGGCCAACGATCTGCGTGCGGTGGTCGGTTCGATCCGCATGGCCGGCGACCTTGAGCGCATCGGCGACCTTGCCAAGAACATCGCCAAGCGCGTCGGCACTGTCGGGCTGAGTGTCACGCCGCACGACCTTTCGCATTCGATCGACGCGATGGCGCAACTGGTGCTGATCCAGGTGCAGGGGGTCGTCGACGAGTACGCCGCCGCCGACCCGGCAGCGCTTGCCACGCTCAGAAACAATGACGAACGCATCGACGTCAAATACACCTCGGTGTTCCGCGAGCTGCTGACCTACATGATGGAAGATCCCCGCAACATCACGGCGTGCACGCACCTGTTGTTCTGCGCCAAGAACCTCGAGCGGATCGGCGACCACGTGACCAACATCGCCGAAAATGCCTACTATGTTTTGACCGGCACGCAGCTGCCAGCCAATCGTCCGAAGCAGGACGAGACGGCAATGTCCGCGCCAGCGGCATAACAGGGGTGACCAGCCGATGATCGCACCACGCATCATGGTGGTGGAGGATGAGGAGCCGCTAGGCGTGCTGCTCCGCTACAATCTTGAATCCGAAGGTTACCAGGTCGAGGTGGTGACGCGCGGCGACGAGGCCGAAATCCGGCTGCAGGAGAACGTTCCCGACCTTCTCGTGCTCGACTGGATGGTGCCGGCGGTTTCCGGCATCGAACTCTGCCGGCGCCTGCGAATGCGCCCAGAGACCGAGCGGCTGCCGATCATCATGCTGACCGCGCGAGGCGAGGAAAGCGACCGCGTGCGCGGCCTGTCGACCGGCGCCGACGACTATCTGGTCAAGCCGTTCTCGACGCCGGAGTTCATGGCCAGGGTCAAGGCGCTGCTGCGCCGGGCCAAGCCGGAAGTGCTGTCCAGCGTGCTAAAGGTCGGCGACATCGTGCTCGATCGCGAGTCGCACCGGGTCTATCGCAAGAAGAGCGAGATCCGGCTCGGGCCGACCGAATTCCGCCTGCTCGAATTCATGATGCGCCACCCCGGCCGCGTGTTCTCGCGCAGCCAGCTGCTCGACAATGTCTGGGGCGAGACGATTTACATCGACGAACGCACTGTCGACGTGCACGTCGGCCGGCTGCGCAAGGCGGTCAACAACGGCCGCATGCCTGATGTCATCCGCACCATCCGTGGGGCGGGTTACGCGATCAGGGAAGACTAGGTGGCTGTTCCGTCCCGATAGATCGTGACCGGGAAAACTCGATTAGCACGTGGTCGCCAACAGCCGCGAAGAGTGGAATGTTGCACTCGTCTCATCGATGGGGAGCGAGCACGTGACGCTTTGGCCCAAATGCGGTCATTCGAAACCTGATGAGGATGACCGCTCTTGGCGGTACGTCGCCATCTTGCCCGCAGACTCCGACCAGAAAGCCATGCAAGAATAAATTTGAGTTAACTTAGATATACGTTCGTTAAACGACGTGTGTTCTGCATAAATATACGATTTTACTAAATTGCTTCAATTTACATTGAGCCATCACCTCCTTATTCATTATCCGCCTTCCGATTATTGCGGTCTCGGATCGAATGACGATTCCGTGGAACGATCTCGTTCCTTGCAGCGTTGCTTTGGGAGCGGTCGCCGGACCTTTGACCAGGTCGGACACCATGAGGAAGGATTTCTGATGAGCACGGTCTTAAACGCCAAAGGCATCCCTCTTGCCTACACCGGCGCTTCCACTCATTGGTTCTCGGCCACCGGGTCTGGACCGGAACTGCATGGCACCTCCGGCAACGACTCCTTCTGGGGAGACACCGGCGTCACTGTCACGATCCACGGTGGCGCCGGCGACGACTACTATCATCTCTATTCCACCAACAACAAGGTGGTCGAGGATCCTGGGGCAGGGATCGACACGATCGACACATGGATGAGCTACAAGCTCCCTGACAATTTCGAGAACCTCGTCGTTACCGGCACCAACCGATTTGCGTTCGGAAATGCGTTGGACAACATCATCAAGGGCGGGTCAGGTCACCAGACGCTGGATGGCGGCAAGGGAAATGATGTCCTGATCGGCGGCGATGGCGCCGATACTTTCGCCATCTCCAAAGGTAATGGAAGCGATCTTATCTTCGATTTCGGTGCGACCGATGCGCTCCGCCTTAACGGCTACGATTTCACTTCGTTCGATGCCGTCCGTTCACAGATGGTCCAAGTGGAATCGAACGTGATGCTGAACCTCGGATCCGACGAAATCCTGGTGTTCAAGAATACGACCATCGACAAGCTGCAGCCCACCCAGTTCGAACTTCCGATAGACAAGTCCGCAATGACGCTGTCCTTCTCCGACGATTTCAACACGCTGAGCCTTCGGGACGGGCAGGACGGCACCTGGAATTCCAATTTCTGGTGGGGAGCGCCGAACGGCAGCACGTTGAGCAGCAATGGTGAGTTGCAGTGGTATATCGACGCCAATTATGGCCCGACGAGTTCGGTCCATCCGTTCAGCGTTGAGAACGGCGTCCTCACCATCACCGCCGCGCAGGCGCCGGAGGACATCAAGCCTCTGATCAACAACTACGAATACACCTCGGGGATCCTGACGACCCACGACACCTTCTCGCAAACCTACGGCTATTTCGAAATGCGGGCGGATCTTCCTGAAACAGCCGGAGCCTGGCCGGCGTTCTGGCTGCTTCCGGAGGACGGATCGTGGCCGCCGGAGCTGGACGTTGTCGAAACGCGCGGCCAGGACCCGAACACGCTCTACATGACGGCGCATTCCAATGAGACGGGAGCGCACACGAAGGTTTCGTCAACGGTGAACGTTGCGGATACCGACGGTTTCCACACCTATGGCCTGCTCTGGACGAAGGATGAGCTTGTCTGGACCTACGATGGTGTAAAGGTCGCTCAAGCAGCGACGCCGGCCGACATGCACGATCCCATGTATATGCTGGCCAATCTCGCGGTGGGCGGCATTGCCGGCCAGCCTCCTGACCATCTGGCTACGCCAGCGGAGATGAAGATCGACTACATCCGCGCCTATACGCTGGACGACCTGCAGCACCACCCCTTGGACATCGCCGGCGACCATTCGGTCTAAGCGACGCCCTTATGTTGGGGCCATGAGCCGTTAGGAGCGCGGGAATGATTGCACGGTCTGATCTGCGGGCAGTCTTGAGGCGCGCCATCGCCGATGTCGGTGTTTTTTCGTTCCTCATCAACATCCTGCTATTGGTGATCCCCCTTTATCTGTTGCAGGTCTATGACCGCGTCCTGCCTTCCTCCAGCGTCGAGACGCTTCTTTACCTCTCTGCTATCGCGGTTCTCGCACTCGCCTTTCTCGGTCTCCTCGATGCGGTCCGCTCCGTTTACACGCAGCGCGTTGCAGCCATTGTCGACAACAGACTGGGCGCGAGGACATTCGCCGTCTCGCTGGAGGCTAAGTACGCCGGGGGAGCAGCCCTGTCTCCACTGCGCGACCTTGGCTCGGTATGCGCCTTCATCAGGTCACGCGGCGCGGCGGTCTTGTTCGACCTGCCGTTTGCTCCGTTCTTCCTCGCCCTGCTGTACCTCATCCACCCTTTGCTGTTCTGGCTTACGCTGGCGGGATCTGGGCTGTTGCTTGCGATGGTCCTGGCAAATCAGTTTGCCATCGGCAAGAATGATGCCTTGTCGGCGGAACGCTCGGCTGTTGCCAGCCTGTCGGAGCAGGCCTTTGCCCGGAATGCGGAGACGCTGCGCGCCATGGGCATGATCCAAAACGCCGCGCGAGTGTGGGGAAGGCACGTGGCGGAGGCGCTAGTCCTGCATGACCGTTCGTCGATGGCCAACGCGATTTTCAGTGGAACGTCGCGAGCCGTACGCATGATGCTTCAGCTAGCAATACTGGGTGTCGGAGCATGGCTCGTGCTGCAAGGGAAGATGACGGCCGGCATGATCTTCGCGTCTTCCCTGGTGTCGTCCCGTGCGCTGCAGCCGCTCGACCAACTGATCGGGTCATGGCGGCAGATCGTCGACGCCAGACGATCGTGGAAGCGTTTGGACAAGGCGCTTTCCGCCTATCCGGCACATGCGCAAAAACTGACCTTGCCGGACCCGTCCGGCGAAATTGTCGTGCAGGGCCTCATCTTTGTCGCGCCGAACGCCACGCCAGGCACCGAACCCATCATCAAGAGACTGAACTTCCGCATCGGCGCAGGCGAAGCGGTGGCGATAATAGGTCCGAGCGGAGCCGGCAAGTCCACCCTGGCAAGATTGCTTGTCGGTGCGATTCAGGCAACCAGCGGCTGCGTCAGGATTGACGGCGCCGATCTCAGAACCTGGGACGAGAAGCAGCTTGGCCGGCATATCGGATATCTCGCTCAGGAGGTGGAGCTCTTTCCCGGATCGATCGCGGAAAATGTCGCCCGCTTTGAACCCGATGCGAATGACGCCTCTATCGTCGAGGCAGCAAAGAATGCCCGGGCGCATGAGCTGATACTGGAGCAGCGAGACGGCTATCAGACCAGAATAGGTTCGTCGGACAGAACACTGTCGGGCGGCGAACGCCAAAGGATCGGGCTGGCGCGCGCTTTTTACGGCAATCCGCATGTTCTCGTTCTGGATGAGCCCAGTACCCATCTCGACGGCAGCGGCGAAGCCGCGCTCGAAGAAGTGCTTGCCGCCGCGAAAGCGGCGGGCGTTACGACAATCGTGATAACGCACCGCCCTTCGGTCGCCGCAGCCTGCGACCGCGTGATGCTTCTACGCAGCGGAGTGATCGAAGCCTTCGGTCCAAGCGGCGACGTGATGCGGCAGCCGATCGCCGGCATCGGCCTTGCCCCACAGCGCAGCATGGCGGTGACAGGGTCTTTTGCAACGACGAACCGCGGCACCCCTCATAGTGTCCGCTTTGGATCGTAGAAGATGACAGCACAGAGCCTCGTCCGGGAAGGCACAGCACGCACCGACATTCGCCGGGTGGCATTCACCGGATACGCGGCAATGGCGATATTGGTGGGTTGCTTTGGCTATTGGGCGGTCAGTGCACCGTTGTCCGGCGCGGTCATCACGCAAGGCAAAATCTCGGCGACAGGCGGGAACATCCTCATCCAGCATCCCGAGGGCGGCATCATCCAAGAGTTGCTCGTCCATGAGGGTGATCGCGTGCAACAGGCCCAGGAACTGATCCTGCTGGATCGAACAGCCGCGCAAGCCGAACTCAACCGGCTGACGAGACAGTCGATCGCGTTGAAGGCCAGCGCTTCGCGGCTGGAGGCGGAACGCGACGGGTTGGATCGGCTTGCGCCAATCACAGAGGCTGCGCCAGCACCGTTCCAGCACAATTTCGAGGTCCTGGTTCAGGAACAGCGGAAGGAATTCAACGCCAGGCTCGCCCGATTTCGATCCGAACAATCGATCCTCAGGCAACGGGTTGCCATGCATCGCCAGTCTGTTGTCGGGTTGCAGGCCCAGAAACAGGCCATTCAGCAACAGGCCGAAGTCGTGAAGAAAGAACTGGGCATCAAGACCAGCCTTTTGGACAAGGGCCTCACCAATCGCACCGAATATTCGCAGCTTTTGCGTAGCGAGGCAGATCTCGTCGGGCAGGCAGGGGCGCTGGAGGCAAATCTTGCATCGGCCAACACCCAGATCGTCGAAGCGCAGGAGCAGATAGAGCGCCTGACCACGCAACGCGTGGAGGAAGCCCTGACGAAACTCGACGAGGTACGTTCTTCGCTGGCTGACATTGACGAACAGATGCGGGCATCCGAGGCAGTGCTGCGGCGGACGACGATCAAGGCGCCAGCGGCGGGCATCGTGGTATCGTCCACCTACAATTCCAAGGGCAGCGTGATTGCCCCCGGCGAGAAGATCATGGAGATTCTGCCTACGGCATCGGGCTTGATCGTCGATGCACGGCTGCCGCCGAAAGACATTGACCAGGTTCGTGTCGGCCAGCCGGCAAAACTGCGACTATCAGCGTTGAACATGCGGCTCACCCCTGAGATTTCAGCCATGGTGACACAGGTTTCCGCAGATCGGCTCATCGATCAGGCTACGCATGAACCCTATTTCCGCGCCAAGCTGAAGATTGCCGCCGACTTGCCGCCCGGAGTGAAAGCGGAGCAGCTTTACCCTGGAATGCCGGTAGAAGCGTTCATCGGCACCGGCGAACGGACCTTCTTCGAGTATCTCGTACGGCCGATGCGCGATTCCTTCGCGCGCGCTTTCACGGAGCGGTAGATGTTGCGGACCGCGCAATTTTGACCCTGGCCCTCACGCCACGCTCTTTCCGGCGCTCCCTCTCGCCTGCACGCCCGGCGCAAAAATCTCCTGATCGACGAAGATCAGTGCCCGCATGGCGCAGCCTTCGCGGATCAGTGGCAGTTCGTTCGGCTCTGTGTCGAAGGAAATCGATTTTGAGTGCTGGCCGCCGGCGGTCTGGGCAATCGCCTCGCGCAGTGCCGGCTCTATCAGGTCGAAGGCGGCCGCGCTGACGCCGACCATGGCAACGGGCGCCGGATCGATCAGCGCGAACAGGCTGCCGAGGCCGTAGCCGAGCGCTTCGCCGGCCTTGCGATAGGCTTCCCGTTCGGGTCCGTCACCTTCGCGGGCCGCGGCAGCCAGGGCGCGCATGTCGGCGTCGCTGACATCGGCGACGGGTTCTGCATCCTCGCCCATCTGCCTGGCGTTGCGCCAGATGGCGTAATTGCCCGCATAGGCTTCGACGCAGCCGCGCCGCCCGCAGCGACAGAGCGCGCCGTTCGGCCGATGGATCATGTGGCCGAATTCGCCGCCCGAAGAATGGGTGCCGGTGAACAATTCGCCCTTCAGCACCAGTCCCATGCCGATGCCGTGCGACAAAAGGATAGCGATGAAATCGTCGCGGTAACGATCGGGGTCGCGCCAGCGCAGCGCCACCGCCATCATGTTGCAGTCATTCTCCATTATGGCGGGGATGCCGAACGCGTCTTCGAATATGTCAGCGAAGGCGATGTCGGTGTGCGGCGTGATCGGCGACCACAGCATGGCGCGGGCACGGGTGTCGGTGATGCCCTGGATGGCCAGCGCGATGCGGGCGATGCTGCGCACGTCCAGGTCGGGATCTGCCAGGCGGCGCCGCACGATTGCCGTGCATTCACCGATCAGCGACTCGCGCGACATCGTCAGCGTGTCCAGCCGGCGCTGTTCCTCGGATACTACCTGGCCGGCATAGTCGATGACGGCGACGGAGAGGAAGTTCAGCGACAGCACCACGGTCATTACCGCGGCCGCTTCCGGATTGAGGCTGAGGCCGACCTGCGGCCGGCCGCGTTTGAGCGAGCCGGCCTCGCTCGGCTTGCTTTCGGTCAGGATGCCTTCGACGATCAAGTCGGAGGAAATCGCCGAGATGGTCGAATGGCTGAGGCTTGTGGTCGCGGCAATCTCGGTTCGCGACGGATGTCCGGCGCGGCGCACCGCCGCGATCACCATGGCGCGGTTGCGGCGGCGCAGATCGTCATGGCGGATTCCGACCGACATGCTTTTTCAATCCTCCCGGTCGCCGCGGTTCTTCCTGCCCTGGAACGCTGTCGGTGACGCGGATAAATACTGGCAGAAGCCGCGCGCCCTGTCATTTATTTATTCCGGGGCTCGAAAAAAATTCGAAAGGCCATCAAAATCCATCAGATTCGATGTTGACAGCGTTCAGGCGTTGCCCCAGTGTTTTTTCGAGGCTCGAAAAAATAGGGCTTCTGTGCCGGCCCTCGGGTCAGTTTGGTCGCGCCATACGCGGCGCAGGGAGGATAATATGAAAAGATTCACAGCCGCCATCCTGGCGGGTGCCGCCATGTCGCTGACGCTCGCGTCTCTCGCGCAGGCGAAGGACAAGGTCGTCGGCGTTTCCTGGTCCAATTTCCAGGAAGAGCGTTGGAAGACCGACGAGGCCGCCATGAAGACGGCGATCGAGGCCGCTGGCGACAAGTACATCTCCGCCGATGCGCAGTCCAATCCCGGCAAGCAGCTCACCGACGTCGAAAGCCTGATTTCGCAGGGCGCCAATTCGCTGATCATTCTGGCGCAGGACGCCTCGGCCATCGGCCCTGCGGTGCAGAAAGCGTTGGACGAAGGCATCCCGGTCGTCGGCTATGACCGGCTGATCGAGAACAAGGACGTCTTCTATCTGACCTTCGACAACAAGGAAGTCGGCCGCATGCAGGCCCGCGAGGTGTTCAAGGTCAAGCCGGAAGGCAACTACGTCTTCATCAAGGGCTCCGGTGCCGATCCCAATGCCGACTTCCTGTTCTCGGGCTCGATGGAAGTGCTCAAGGAAGCCATTGACAGCGGCAAGATCAAGAATGTCGGCGAAGCCTACACGGACGGCTGGCTGCCCGCCAACGCCCAGAAGAACATGGAACAGTTCCTGACCGCCAACGACAACAAGGTCGACGCGGTGGTCGCGGCCAATGACGGCACCGCCGGTGGCGTCGTCGCGGCGCTGACGGCGCAGGGCCTTGCCGGCACAGTGCCGGTTTCGGGTCAGGACGGCGACCACGCCGCGCTGAACCGTATCGCGCTCGGCACGCAGACCGTTTCGGTGTGGAAGGACGCGCGTGAGCTCGGCAAGACCGCCGCCGAGATCGCTTCGCAGCTCGCAGACGGCAAGAAGACCGGCGACATTGCCGGCGCCAAGGACTTCACGACGCCGGGCGGCAACACCGTCAAGTCGCTGTTCCTGACCCCGATTGCCATCACCAAGGACAATCTCAACCTCGTCATCGACGCTGGCTGGATCAAGAAGGAAGAAGTCTGCACGGGCGTCGCTGCCGGCACCGTCGCGGCCTGCAACTAAAAGCTGGCTTGTTCCTGCATTCTCAACGCCGCGGCCCAAAAGCCGCGGCGTTTTCTCAAAGACTTTTGTGTTTCCGCATCATGCGGATAGCTTCTAGGCTGGGCTCCGGTATACGCGTCAGACGGCCAGTCGGTGGGAGGAAATCATGACCGATACGACGTCCAACCCACAGGCCGATACGGCGCGCGCGTCGGAACTCGGGGCCGTCGCCCGGTTCCTGAAGGCGACCGAGATCGATACCCGCATGCTCGGCATGATCGGCGCGCTGCTGGTCATCTGGATTGGGCTGCATGTCATTTCCAGCCTGCGCCTCGGCGTCAACCCGCTCGATTTCGACAGCCGCACCTTTCTCACGCCGCGCAATCTGTGGAACCTGTCGGTGCAGACATCCGCGGTTGCCATCATGGCCTGCGGCATGGTGCTGGTCATCGTCATGCGCAACATCGACCTGTCGGTCGGTTCCGCCGAGGGCCTGATCGGCATGGTGATGGGGTTTGCCCAGGTGCATTTCCTGGTGCGCTTTGTCGGGCTCGAACTCGGCAATCCGTGGATCTGGGTCCTGGCGCTGGTCATCGGCCTGGCGCTCGGCCTGCTGATCGGCGCCTTTCAAGGCTTCGTCATCGCCTATCTCGAAGTGCCCGCCTTTATCGTGACGCTGGGTGGCCTGCTGGTCTGGCGCGGTGCGGCCTGGTGGGTCACGTCAGGCCAGACCGTGGCGCCGCTTGACGCCACTTTTCAGCTGATGGGCGGCGGGCCGGCGGGATCGATCGGCGCGACCTGGAGCTGGGTCGTCGGGATTGTCGCCTGCCTCGCCGTGGTGTTTGGGCTGTTCAACGGGCGGGTACAGCGCAAGCGTTTCCGGTTTCCGCTACGTCCGATCTGGGCCGAGACGCTGCTCGGAGTCGTCACCTGCGGCGCCATCATGGGCGCGGTCTGGCTCGCCAATTCCTATCCCTGGCCGATCGGCATCGTGAACAGATATGCGGCCGCCAACAACATCACCCTTCCCGAAGGCGGCCTGTTCATCGCCCACGGTATCGCCATACCGGTGCTGATGGCGGTCGCCGTCGGGCTGGTCATGACCTTCATCACCAACCGCACCCGCTTCGGCCGCTATGTCTTTGCCATTGGCGGCAATCCCGAGGCGGCCAATCTCGCCGGCATCAACACGCGCTGGATCACCATGAAGGTGTTCATGATCATGGGCGTGCTGGCCACGATCGCCGCGGCAATCTCCTCGGCCCGGCAGAATTCGGCCACCAACGTGCTTGGAACGCTCGACGAGCTGCTGGTCATTGCAGCCGCCGTGATCGGCGGCACGTCGCTTGCCGGCGGGTCGGGAACGATCATCGGCGCCATGCTCGGCGCCCTGCTGATGCAGTCGCTGCAGTCCGGCATGGTGCTGCTTGGCGTCGATTCGCCGCTGCAGAGCATCGTCGTCGGCGCCGTACTGGTGATCGCCGTGTGGCTCGACACCGTCTATCGCAAGCGCGTCTAGGAGGGCATGCCATGACTGACAAGACTGCTCCTACAGCCACCGCGCTGATCGACATGAGGAACATCTCGATCGCGTTTGGCGGCATCCGCGCCGTCGACGACGCCTCGATCGATCTTTTCCCCGGGGAGGTCGTGGCGCTGCTCGGCCACAATGGCGCCGGCAAGTCGACATTGATCAAGATCCTGTCCGGCGCCTACAAGCGCGATTCGGGCCAGATCTTCGTCAACGGCGAGGAGGCATCGATCTCCAATCCACGCGACGCCAAGAAATACGGCATCGAGACGATCTACCAGACGCTGGCATTGGCCGACAATGTCGACGCCGCCGCCAATCTGTTCCTCGGCCGGGAGCTGATGACCGCCTGGGGCACGCTCGACGACGTTGCCATGGAGGCCGAGGCGCGCAAGGTGATGGGTCGGCTCAATCCCCGCTTCCAGCGCTTCAAGGAGCCGGTGATCAAGCTGTCGGGCGGCCAGCGGCAATCGGTGGCGATCGCGCGTGCAATCCTGTTCAATGCGCGCATCCTGATCATGGACGAGCCGACGGCGGCGCTTGGTCCGCAGGAAACGGCGCAGGTCGGCGAACTGGTTAAGCAGCTCAAGTCCGACGGCATCGGCATCTTCCTGATCAGCCACGACATCCACGATGTGTTCGAGCTTGCCGACCGGGTCTGCGTCATGAAGAATGGCCAGGTCGTCGGCACCGCCCGCACCACTGATGTCACCCAGGACGAGGTGCTGGGGATGATCATTCTGGGCAAATGCCCGCCGGGCGCCATTCCCGGACCGGGCGCGCTGAAGATAGCGGCCTGAGATCGAGCCAGATCGCGGTTGCCGGACACGTGATATGCCAGCCGTAAGGATGGCTTGGCCTTGGCATTGTGTTGGCACGGCGACTTGCCCATAAAGGTCCGACATCGCTCAGGGACCTCACGATCCGTTGAAGAAGCTTTTTCCGATCATCGCCTTTATCGCCGTCGCGCTGATCAGCATGGTGATGGCAGGTTTTGCTTATTTCGCCACGCAGGAAGCCGCGCGCATCAAGTTCGAGGCGACTGCCGACGATGCGCTCAACCGGATCGAGAGCCGCATCGACCTGCATCTGTCGCTGCTGCGCTCGACGCAGGCCCTGTTCGACGCCCGCAATGGCGATATTTCTCGCAATGAGTTCAAGGCGTTCTTCAACGCGCTCGATGTCGACAAGAATTTCGCCGGCTTGCGCGGCATCGGTTTCCTCAGGCTGGCAAAGGCGGGCGACGAGGCGACGGTCGAACGCGATATGCTGCACGATTATGGCGTCAGTCATCCAATCTACCCGGATACCACGCAATCCTGGCGTACCCCTATCGTGCTGTTCGAACCGCTGGATCCATCCAACCAAGCCGGCATCGGCTACGACATGTTCAGCGAACCGGTGCGGCGTGTGGCGATCGAAAAGACGATGTCCGACGACCAGCAGCACGCCAGCGGGTTGGTGCAGCTGGGCCAGGACACGGGCGCCGCGCAGACGTTCACCGGCTTCTTCGTTTTCGTGCGGCTCAATGTCGAAACCGCTCCCGACGTCATCAATGCTTCGAGATCCTCGACGGCCGGTTTTCTCTATGCGGCCTTTCGGGCTCGCGATCTGTTCCAGACCGCGCTCAGCCGGTCGCCGCTGCTGCCGGTCAACACCGAAATCTATGATGGCGATGGTGCCGTGAACGGCGATAATCTGCTGTTCCGGTCGGAGACGCCGCCGGCGTCGACTTTCGGCGACAGGCTGCTGGTCACCCGAAAGATCATCGTCGCCGGACGGCCATGGACTGTCCTGTTCCGGCCGACAAGCGCCTTCTCGCAGCCGTCGTCGCGCGCCATTCCGGTGATGCTGGGGCTGTTCGGCCTGTTGTTGGCGGGCGCCATCGCGCTGGTGGCGCGCTATCAGGAGCGGGCCTATGAGGCAGCGTCGCGGTTGCACGAAACGACGGAAAAGAGCCTGATCGAAAAAGACCTGATGCTGCAGGAGATGAAGCATCGCATCAAGAATTCGATCACCAGGGTGCTGGCTATCGCGCGCCAGACGGCATCGCGGGCTACCGACGTCAACGAGTTTTCCGCATCCTTCTCGGCCAGGCTGCAGGCTATGGCGGCGTCCCAGGACATGCTGACGCGCTCGCGCTGGCAGAAGGCCGATCTTGGCGATCTCCTGCGCATCGAACTCGGCCAGGTGTTCGGCAAGGAGCTGCCCGAGGGGCTGCTGTCAGGGCCGCAGGTGCTGCTCGACGAAACCACGACGCAAGCGCTCGGCCTGACCTTCCACGAACTGGCGACGAATGCGCTGAAATACGGCGAAGCCGGCAATTCCGTCGGCGCGCTGAAAGTGGACTGGTCGGTCGAAGGGCGCGGGCGCGACAGGACGCTGGCTCTAAATTGGCGCGAAAACGGGCAGACGAAACTCGAAGCGCCAGCCAAGACCGGATTCGGCACCAAGCTGATCGATCTCAACGTGACGCGGGAGCTGCGCGGTACGATCAAACGCGATTACCAGGCCAATGGGCTGAACGTTGAAATCAAAATTCCACTCGCCAACTGAGCGCGACCTTCACCCGAAAAGGATCAAGCGTCCAGACATGAAAAATCCGAAGGCCAGCGGACCGGCCTCCGGATCGACGTTTCGATTATCGCCGAATTAGTTGCAGCGAGCCGTGTAGATACGGCCGCGATGATCGCGATATTGACAATAGCCGTTGCGCAGGTTGCGCACCAGCAGGCCGGAACCGGCACCAACGGCCGCGCCGATCAGCGCGCCCTTGCCGCCGCCGACCAAGCCGCCGACACCGGCGCCGATCAAGCCGCCGCCAACCACGTCCTGCTCGGTCGAGGTGCAACCACTGACCGCAACCACCGCAACCAGGGCAATAATCATCTTCCGCATAGAGTCACTCCTCACTTTGTGTCCTCACTTGGTAAGCTCCAGCTGCCACTTAGCATGAAATGACGGCCTTTGCTGCTGCAATCTATTGTTGTCGAAGATAGTCTTTTTCTGGGCGTGTCGCGTTTGACGCCATTACCAGGCTGGAAACTTCCAGAGACGCGTCAAGCGTACCATCGGCGCGCACGTTCCAGACGATCTGATCGTAGTCGTCTTCAAGCGCCGGATCGACGGCAAGGCATTTGGCGACGATGTGGTCAGCCTGCCCTTGCACGTCGCCCAAGACGAACGGGCGTTCGGCCACGCATTGCTCGGCGCTCGCGAAAACGCTGACGGGCACCTGGAGTTCACGGCAGTCGGCCATCGTGTTCGAGCAACCGATGACCAGCAGCAATGCAGCGATATGTTCCATGGCGGGAAGTCCTCTCGCCATAGTAACGGTCTACATTCGCCAAAGTTCCTGGCTCGCTGGGCCGGGCTGGGAAGTAAGAGGGCTACAATCGATTCTGTCACCGGCCGAAACGAGCTGGCCTCAGACCAATTGGTACAGGGCGACTACCGCGATCACGGCCAGCAGGCCCAGCGCGACAAGGCGCAAGGCCCCATTGGGAACAGGGGCCAGCGGTGGCGCGGATGCCTCGGAGCCTCAAACTCGCCCATGGAAATCCGGGCGGCCTGCTCCAGTCTGTTCATGTTGGCAACCGTCAAGGCAATCCTCCCGCACCATGCTGCAAATCCTGCTGCGGAAATGTTCGGTGATGCAACGAGTTCCAGCGGTATCTGGGAAAAACAGCATCTGCTTTTATGGTGAACAGCTGGTTAAGGAAGCTCGGGCCGCTCAATCCGTCTCGAAATTGCCGTGCGGAACGACAAGGCGGTACTCGAGACGGCCGGCCGCGATTTCGAGCGTCGCCGTTCCGTTCAGCGACGTCGGCACGACCCGTTCGAGTGCGACGCTGCCGAAGCGCTTCTCGCTACGCCTAACATCACTGGCTTCGATTGCCTCGGCCCATGTCAGGGACAGGGAGGTTCCCGTGTCGGCGGCGGTCAGGTTAGCTGTAACATTGACGAATCCATCGGGGCGCGACAGGGCGCCATAGCTCACCGAATTGACGGCGAGTTCATGCATCGCAAGGCCGATATGCAGGGCAGCGTTGGGATTGAGATAGGGGTTTGCCCCCTGAAACCTCAGGCTGCGGACCGGATCGCCGCCGTAGCGGCCCACCTGGCCCGATACGAGTTCGCGAAGCGCCGCACCCCGCCAGTTGGAAGAGGTCACGAGATCCTGGGACGAAGCCAGCGATTGCAGCCGGCCGCGAAAGCGTGTCAGGAAATCGCCGATGCTGTCGGAGTAGCGACCGGTCTGGGTGGCTATGCTCTGGATGATCGCCAGCAGGTTTTTGGAGCGATGGCTTACCTCCCGCAACAGCGTCGTCAGGGTCTGCTCGCGGCGCTTTTGCTCGGTCGTCTCGACCATTGTGGTGACGACGCCTTGCACCGTGCCGCCGTCGCCGTGGTCGGCATCGATCCAGACCTCAAACCAGCGGCTGCCATCCTCGACGGGAACGCTGATCTCGAGACGTTGGGGGTTGCCGGATGCAATGACGTCGCGCTTGGCCGCGCCGATGCGGTCGGCCTGCGCCTCCGGCAGAATACCGATGCTGTCGGTGGTGTCCGAAACCCAGGGCGCACGCATGTTTCGCGCCCATACGGTTTTCATCTCGCGATCCTGGTAGAGAACGGAAATGCCGGCATTGTGCAACGCGTGAAGAAGGGCGCGGCCGAGCTGCATGCCGCTTTCGGCAGGATGGAGGGCGATGACTTCATCGCTTTGCACGTCGTCCTTCCTGTTTCCGGTCCTGGAACCCATCGGCCAAACTGTCCACCCAATTCAGGCTGAACGGCTCACCGGTAAATGGGTTCCAAACAGGTTTCCCGAACCCGCCGCCAAAAAACGGTCCGCCGGACGGCGTCCTTTAGGACACCGCCCGGCGGTGGCTGGAAACCGTTTGAGGGGTGCGGCTTCCAGTGTTCGGCCGTTGGTCGTTACGAAGCCCGTTTGAACAGGCCCGCAAGAAGCGAAATGACCAGGAAAGCGAGGAAGATGAAAAACAATATCTGCGCTATGCCGGCAGATGTACCGGCGATGCCGCCGAAACCAAGCGCGCCGGCGATGATCGCAACGACGAGAAATACGAGCGCCCAGTAAAGCATGATGCATCTCCTTCGAATGGTGCGATAAAAACGTGGGTGGCTGCGGTTTGTTCCCACCCTTTGCCGAAAAAGACCGAGCTTGCAAATCGTTCAAGCAGGAAGCGCGCAGGAATTTCACCGTCGCCGCCCGCGTGCATCAGGCGGCACGATTACCACTTCCCCAATTCACGACTATGCGGCGGCTTTCGCCTGGCGGTCAAAGAACAGTGCCTGGCTGATCAGCGCCTTGACCATGTCGGGATTGAACGGCTTGGTGACCAGGAAGGCCGGTTCCGGCCGTTCGCCAGTCAAGAGGCGCTCGGGGAAGGCGGTGATGAAGATGACCGGCACCGACGTCGATGACAGGATCTCGTTCACGGCCTCGATGCCGGAACTGCCGTCGGCAAGCTGGATGTCGGCCAGCACCATCTTCGGCCGTGTCTTGCCGAACATCATCACTGCCTCGGCATGGGTGCGCGCCGTTCCAACGACGCGGTGCCCGAGGCTCTCTACCATTTCTTCGATATCCATGGCGATCAGCGGTTCATCCTCGATGATCAGGACGTCGGTTGCCACCTGACGGGATATCTCGTTGCTCGCTTGGGCAAGCAGCTCTGAAAACTCCTGGTCGCCGACGTCGAGGATCTCAGCCGCTTCGTCCTCGCTGAAGCCTTCGACAGCCACGAGCAGAAAGGCCTGACGAGGCCGCGGCGCGATCGCATTCAGATTGGCGGCGGTGCGCTGTTCCCACGCCGATTGCGCCTGCTCCTGTGGGACGCGGATGGCGACCGATGTGAACAGCTTGGCGAACACCTTGTACAGCGCGATGCGGTCGCTCGATGCTTCGGGAAATATTTCGATATCGGCGATGATGGCCTCGAGCATCGCGGCTACCAGCGCATCACCACTCTCTTGCGACCCGGAAACAGCCCGCGAGAAGCGGCGCAGGAAGGGCAGATGTGGTGCGATGGTGGCGGATAAGCTCATGGTAAGACGTCTCCCTCAGAATGACGTGATTGCATAGGTGCATAGGTCAAGCTGACTGCAAGCCCTGACGTTAACGCGGATTTTTTGAAAAAGTTCCGCCTCGACGGAACAAAAGCCGGGGAGTGGCGTTTGTGGTCGGGATGGGCGACCAGACGAGGGCGCCGCTTGCGTTGTGTTGAGTATGATAAGAGCGGCTTGAGCGCTGGGAATACAAGGGCAAAATGAAGGATATGACGAAAGATATTCTGGCTGGCGCCGAGAGCAGGCGCCGGAACGGTTCTGGTGATGTTCTTGGACCGAACTCCGAAATCGGACGCAAACTCAAACAATATTACGACGCGCTGGTCTCCGACGATGTGCCGGATCGCTTTTCCCAGTTGCTTAGCCAGCTGGAACAGGCTGAACCCGCACAGAAGAAGGACTGAGGTATGGCCGCGGTCTCCCAAGGCTTCAAGACCGATCTGCTTGGGGCAATCCCAAGTCTGCGCGCGTTCGCCGTGTCGCTGACGCAAAATGCCGATAAAGCCGACGACCTCGTCCAGGAAACGCTCGTCAAGGCTTGGGACAAGCATGAGAGCTTCCAGCCCGGCACCAACCTCAAGGCCTGGCTTTTCACCATCCTGCGCAACGAGTTCTATTCGCAGATGCGCAAGCGCGGGCGCGAAGTGCAGGACAGCGACGGTATCATGACGGCCAGGCTTGCCGTTCATCCGGCTCAGCACGGCCAGCTTGACCTGAAGGATTTTCGTGGGGCGCTGGAACAATTGCCGGAGGACCAACGCGAAGCCATCATCCTCATCGGCGCGTCTGGTTTCTCCTACGAGGAGGCCGCCGAGATCTGCGGTTGCGCGGTGGGGACGATCAAGAGCCGCGTCAGCCGAGCCCGTACGCGCTTGCAGGAGATCCTGAAAATATCAGGCGAGGACGAGTATGGTCCGGACGCAATTTCGGCCCAGGTAACGAGCTCGCCGGCAAGCTGACCGCGATCGTGTCTCAAGCGCGTCCGCAGGCCGCGGCGACCGCTTGCACGAGGTCTTCACCCGAATAGGGTTTGCCAATCAGCCTGACGCCCGGAAACGATGCCTTGATCTCCTCTGCATCCGAATAGCCCGACGCAAACACGAAAGGTATGCCTGCCGCGCGCAGGCCGGAGGCGAAATCGATCGTCGAGACACCGCCCAGCATCAAGTCGACAATGGCTGCATCGAATCGCGTGGCGACCTCGCGGCCATCGACCTCGGTCAGGTCACGGGCGATCACCACCTCATCGGCGCCATGGTCGCGGCAAAGCTGCTCGACATCCATGGCGATCAGAAATTCGTCCTCCAGGACCAGAATCCGCAATCCGTCAAGCAATGTGGGCACAGGCAAAGACTCCTTGAAACGCCGGAGTCATGATCGCTAATTCGCTTGCTGTCATTTAAAAAAGACATGTGGCAAGCGGGCGGAATCTCAATCCTTACAACGGGATGAAACGCGCTCCTCCAAGAGCGGGCTTTCGAAGGGGGTCGAAATGTCAGTCCAGAACAATAGCGCTTTCTCCAGCCGCCAATATCCTTGCGAGAACTGCCCATTGCGGCCGTTGCCGATTTTCCGCGATTTCGAAAAACAGGAACTGGCCTTCATCAGCAAATTCAAGAAGGGCGAACTCGCAGTCGAAAAGGGTGGCACGGTGCTGGTGGAGGGAAGCCATAGCGCCCATCTCTACACCGTGCTCTCCGGCTGGGCGTTTCGCTACAAGTTGTTGCGGGACGGCCGCCGCCAAATCCTCAACTATCTCATGCCCGGCGATCTGATCGGCCTGCAAGGCAGTGTGATGGGCGAGATGCAGCATTCCGTAGAGGCACTGTCGCCGATGCTGCTGTGTGTTTTCGAGCGCGAATATCTGCATGAGCTGTACCGCAATCATCCCGGGCTGGCCTATGACATCACCTGGATCGCATCGCGTGAAGAGCGGATGCTGGACGAGAACCTGCTCAGCCTCGGGCGCCGCAGTGCGATCGAGCGCGCTGCCTATCTCATCGCCTTCATCGGCAGCCGCGCCAAGGTCGTTGGACTGAATGGCAACCAAACTGTCCAGATACCGATCACGCAGCAGCACATTGCCGATACGCTCGGCCTGTCGCTGGTTCACACCAACAAGACGATCCGCAAGCTGATGGATCGCAAGCTGATCGTCTGGCGCGACGGCGGCTGCGTGGTCTCCGACAATGAAGGCCTCAAGCGGCTCGCCGGCTGGGAAGGGCTGGGTGAAGCGCGCCGGCCATTAATCTGAGGAAGCGTCTTTTGCGGGAGCCGACGGACCGGGTGCGCGCCGATGCGTTTTCGGCTACTTTGTCCCCAATGCCGGAACCTTGAGGCGGGCAGCGCGTTTGAAACCAAGCAATCACAAGGAGTTAAGCCATGGCCACTGCCGCAGGAAAGACCGCAAACGACGCCCGTGCAAATGCGGACCTGGAAGCCGACATCAGGCAGTTGAAGGCCGACATCGACAAGCTCACCAAACAACTGGCCAAGACCGGCGAGCATGGTTATGGCACCGCGCGCCGCGCAGCCACGGAAGGGGTCGAGCAGTTGCGTGCGCAGGGCGAAGCAGCCTTTGACAGCCTGCGCAGCAATGCCAAGGACATCGAAGCGCAGATGATGGCAAGTGTACGCGAAAAGCCGGTGACGTCACTGGCGATAGCCGCCGGCGTCGGCTTCCTTTTCGCGCTCATCGCGCGTCGCTAGTCGCGCTTCGGATGGGAATGCTGGCAACCCTGATCTCGGGTCTCGCCTCGGGGGAGACCGTGGCCGCCATATACCGGGCGCGCACGGCGGCAATCGTCTATGTGATCGCCCTGGCCGCCGCACTTTGCGGTCTCGGCTTTCTTGTCGGGGCCGCCTATATCTGGACGGCGATGCGCTATGGGCCGCTTGCCGCGGCACTGGGGTTCGGCGTCGGTTTTCTGGTGCTTGCCGGGGTTGTCCTGCTGGTCTACCGGATATCGGCAGGCTCGCGCGCCCGGCGCCGGGCGCGGCGCCGCAATGCCGACATGAAGGCGATCGGCATCACCGCCGCACTCGCCGTGCTGCCGAGCCTGCTTAAGGGAAAAGGCGGTCTCGGCGTCATTCTGGGGCCGGCCGTGGCGCTCGCGGCCTACGCCATCTACCGCGAGAATGTGAAATCCGACGATCCGGACGAGAGCGAGCGGAGATAGACCTGTCGGGAGGTCACTTCGACAGATCTTCCAGGGGCATCGATATTTCGGCAAATACGCCTTCCGGCCGGAATTCATGGGTCACTTCGCTGAAAATGACCTTGGCAAGGCTGCGGCGAATGAGGATCGAGCCGAAGCCGTGCCGATCCGGCGGAGCGACTTGTGGGCCGCCGCTTTCGCGCCAGATCAGCACAAGACGCCGGGCATCCCTCCTGCCTTGCGTCCTCCAGCCGAGGTCGACCCTGCCTGACGGCACCGACAGCGAGCCATATTTCAGCGCGTTGCTGGCGAGTTCATGCAGGATCAGGCCAAGCCCGATGGCCTGGTCGGGCGACAGCAGCAGGTCGTCGCCGGAGATCGTCATGCGCGGCTGCTCGGCCGTTTCGAAAGGTTTGACCTCGATTTGGACGAGTTCACTGATGCCGATGCCACGCCACTCGCGGTCCGACAACAGATTGTGGGCGATGCCCAAGGCCTGAAGCCTGGCGCCGAAGGCCTCGAGGAACTGGCTTGGCTGGCGGGCGTGGCGCACGGTCTGGGTTGCCAGCGCCTGGACGGTCGCCAAAGTGTTCTTGACGCGATGGTTGAGCTCACGCAGCAGCAGCCGTTGCCGTTCGTCGCCGAGCTTGCGCTCGGAGATGTCGTAGTTGACGCCGAAGATCAATGTCGGCTTGCCGTCGCCGTCACGCTCGATCACACGGCCGCGCGTGGCGAGCCAGCGCGGCGGATGAAAGCCCTTCACCCGGTATTCGCCGAAATAGTCGTCGCTGCCGGTCAGGGCGTCGCGAAAGCGGGTTTCGGTCTGGTAGACGTCACGCGGATCGATGGCGGCGAGGATGTCACGTGCGCGCAGCCGGTTGGAGCGCGGCAGGCTGAACAGCTCCGACATCAATGTGTCGCATTCGATGATATCGGTGCGGATGTCCCATGCCCAACTGGCGAGCGACGCCGCATCGAGTGCGATGGCGCGTCGTTTTTCCTCGCGCACCAGTGCGGCCTCGGCGATCGCGCCGCTGCGGGTTGCATCCTTGAGGGTGAACAGGCTGGCGGCGAGGCTGGCGAGCGCCTTCAACTGGTCGAGCTCGGCGCGGGATGGAAAACCATGCGGCTCGCGGTCGAGCACGCACAGAGTACCGATGCGGGCACCTGCCACGATCATCGGCGCGCCGGCATAGAAGCGGACATGATGTTTTCCGGTGACCAGCCGGTTGGTCTTGAAACGGGGGTCCGTCGTTGCATCCACGACCACCATGGGCTCGTCGCCGGCGGAAATCGCATGGGCGCAAAACGAGACGTCGGTCGCCGTTTCGGTCTCGTCCAGGCCGAAGCAGGATTTGAACCACTGCCGTTCGAGGTCGACGAGTGTGACCAGGGCCATCGGCGCCTGCATCACCGCCGCGGCAAGGCTGCTGACCCGGTCGAAATCGGGGTCGGGCGCCGTATCCAGCATCTCCAACCCGTGCAGCACAGCGAGCCGGTCAACATCCTTGACTGCGCGCGCAACTTCGGCCGGCAGATCGGGTGTTGTTTGCGTCTTGCCAGTCACCCTAATTGCCTCGTCCCGGTCTTCGCCGCCCCATGCTTGCGCTGGTGCAAGGCCAGGGCGCATTTCCGGAACCATCCTAGCGAGGAACCGTTACCCGACCATGATTTGCCGAGCGCGCCAGTTGGTGCAGTATGAGACAGGGATCGAGCATGGCCAAGATCATTCCAGAAAACAAGGCGCGGCAGGGGCGATGGGGCTGGCATGGATTTCGAATCCTGATCGCCGCATTGCTTTTGGTGTTTGCCGCGTGGGGCGTTGCCGAGATCTATGGTGTGTTGATCAAGGCGCCAACCAGTGATGAACAGCATGTCCCCACACCTAGCACCACCGAGCAGGCTCCTGCTGGTTAAAGCCGATTTGTTCGTTGCAACGCATCGTATCATGCGGCTCTCGATTGGGCCGCGCTCGTCGGCACCAGTACATTCAGCGCGCCAGGCTGGATTTCGATTACCGTTTCACGGTCAAGCCTGACCAGTTCGCCGTCCATGACGGCGCGAAACTTGCGGCTGCTCGAATGGATTCTCAGCACCGTTCTGTTCGTCTGGTGGATTTCGACATGTTCGTTGTCGCGCCATTTGCCGCGCGCCACGTTGAAGAAGAACTTGACCAGTTCGGCGCGCTGCTTCGCCACCGTGACATAGACACCAAGCACGCCGCCCGCCGGATTGTCGGCGTAGGGCAAATGGCCTTCGCCGAACAAATTGTTGGTGACGCCGATGCCGGTGATGCGGGCCGCCATTTCGGCTTCGCCGATGCTGAGCGTCACATTCATCGCAGGTGGATTGTTGATCGTCGCCCAAGCCGCCTTGGCCGAGGCGCGGATCTTTCCCAACCGCGAACCGAACTCCATCTTCTGGCGCAGTTGCACCATCTTCGCATGCATGCCGATCGAGAACTGGTGCACGAAAGGCTGCCCATTGGCCGTCGCCACGTCCACTGCGATGATTTCGCCGTCGGCGAAGGATTTCAGCGCGCCGTCGAGCGACTGCGGGATGCCCAGCCCGCGTGCGAACAGGTTCATGGTGCCGGCCGGTAATATGGCAAGCGCCTTCTTCGTGCCCATCAACCGGGCGGCCGCGGCGGAAATGGTTCCGTCGCCGCCACCCGCCAGCACGATATCGACCGAGCGACGCGAAGCCGCACTGTCGAGCGTTTCCACCACGTCCTTGCCGGCGACAATCTCGATGCTGAGCGAGTGACCGGCCGTCTCCAGCGTCTGATGCATCCTGTCGGAGAAAGCGGCGAGGTCGGTGGTGCGCAAAGTGCCGCCATCCCGGTTCAGCACCGCTGCGAATTTCATGCCCCGCTCCACCGTGTCAGCCAAAAGCGGCCGGGACACGCCCAGCCGATGGCTGAAACGCGGCGGCGACGGAAAGGTTCCCTAGCTACGCGTGGGCTGCCCGGCGGCCCGATATTTCTGTGGTTTCGTTTCCCGGACGGCAGCGGTTTGTCGGAACAACAGACTGGTCACGACGTTGTGAACCTGTAGATGCCGCGTCCGATTTCCCCAGCGAAGACGCGGCGCATGAGATCAGGCACGAGGAGAGACTATCATGATCCGCAATCTTTTAGCCACGACCGCACTCGCAACACTGATCGCCACCGGCGCTTATGCGCAGAGTGCGACGACCCCGACGCCGGCGCAGAGCCCCGCCGTTCAGGAGTCAGGCGCTGCAGCAGTCCGCGCAGAGGGCAGCATCGTCACCAACATCATCGGTGAATCCGTCTACAACGGCACCGGCGATGATGCCGAGAACATCGGCAATGTCAGCGACGTCGTCTTCGACAAGGATGGGCAGGCGAAATCCGTTGTCATCGACGTCGGCGGTTTTCTGGGCGTCGGCGCCAAAAGCGTTGCCTTCGACTACAGCAAGCTGCAGTGGGCCGAAAAGAATGGTGACCGCTGGCTGGTAGCCCAGACGACCAAGGACGAGTTGACCGCTCAGGCGGAATTCGACAGCCAGCCCTACAGTCCGGCCCCTGCACCTGCGGCATCGACTGACGCGGCCGCACCGACGGCACCCGCTACGACGGATACGGCACAAAAGCCGGCCGACATGAACGCCGCACCGGCGGAACCGGTGAAGCGCGCGGATGGTAACCTTGCCACCAACATCATCGGTGAAAACGTCTATAACGGCACCGGCGACGACGCGCAGAATATCGGTGACGTCAATGACATCGTGCTGACCAGGGAAGGCAAGGCCGAGTCCCTTGTCATCGGTGTTGGTGGTTTCCTTGGTCTCGGCGCCAAGAACGTCACCTATGACTTCTCCAAGGCGCAGTGGGCCGAGAAGGATGGCGACCGCTGGCTGGTCGCCCAGACCACCAAGGAAGAGCTGCAGGCGCAGCCGGATTTCGACCGCAAGGCCTATGATCCGGCGCCGGCAACGACGGCTTCCAATGAGCCTGCGGCCACCGCTCCGGCAGCTGTGCCCTCTGACGCCACGGCTCCTGCTGTCGCTCCGGCAGACAAGACCGCCGAAGCTCCGGCCGCGACGACCCCTGACGCCTCGGCTCCCGACCAGACACAGACTGCCGCCATCGACAAGTCGACGTTGACCGAGATGCCGGTCGGCGAGATTCGTGCCGATGACCTGAAGGGCACGACTGTCTACGGCGCCAACGACGCCAGGGTCGGCGAGATCGGCGATGTCGTGCTTGCGCCCGACAAGAAGGCCGACGCGGTGATCGTCGACGTCGGCGGCTTCCTCGGCATTGGCGAGAAGGAAGTCGCGGTCGGCATGGATAATCTCAAATTCATGACCGACAAGGACGGCAACAAATACCTGTACACGACCTTCACCAAGGAACAGCTCGAGGCTCAAACCGCCTATGACAAGGGCAGCTATGCCGAACAGCGCGATCAGCAGCGCATGATCGTAAGGTAATTCTGTTCAGCCAAATGAAGCCCGCGCTGGCAACAGCGCGGGCTTTATTTATGTGTGGCCAGGTGGCAGGCCAGCGGCATGGCCGACTAGGCCGTTCTCGGTCAATTCGGCCAGTGCCAACGACTGGTCGAGATGTTCGGCCCGCCAGGCGAGCAGCCGTTCGGCGAATTCCAGGCGCACGGTGAGATGACTGGGGTCAGCCGCGAGATTGTCCAGCTCGCCCGGATCGTTTTCCAGATCGAACAGCAGCGGCGGCAGGTTGCCGCCGAAATGCACATACTTGAAATTTTCCGTGCGGATAACGGCGAGGTTGCATTGGCGTGCGGCGATGCCGAAATGGTTTTCGGCCTCGCCCGCGGCAATCGAGCGGAAGTCAAACTCCCAATGCGCGGCATCGCGCCACGCCGCAGGGGTTTCTCCGCTCAGGAACGGCTTCAGCGAGGCGCCGTCGAGATGCGGCGCGGGCTTTTCGCCGAGCAGGTCGAGAAGCGTCGGCAAAATGTCGACCGCTTCGGTGAAGCTGTCGACACTGCCGCCGGCCGCCTTGCCGTGGCGCGGATCGCGAATGATCAGCGGAATGTGATAGCTGCCGTCGAAATAGCCGCCCTTGCCCAGCATGAAATGGTCGCCCATCATCTCGGCATGGTCCGAGGTCAGAAGGATGATGGTGTCGTCCCACGCGCCTGCGGCCTTAACCGCTTGCCAGACGCGACCGAGCTGCGCGTCGACCTCGGAAATCATGCCGTAATAGATCGCGCGGATGCGGCGAAAATCGTCTTCGCTCCAGTCGAGCACCTTGCCTCTGGCGTCTGGGCGGAATTTTATCTGTTTCTGCCGGCCGAGATCATAGGCAAGGTAGGGATGGTTTCCCGCCTCTTCTTGCCAGCTTGCCGCGCGCCGGAAGGCCGCGCCGTCAGCCGGATCGTACATTGTATTGTAGGGCTCCGGGGCAATGAAGGGCGGGTGCGGGCTGATGAAGGAAAGATGCGCGAACCACGGCGCGGCGTGCTCCTGTTCGCCAAGCCAACGCGTGAATTCGCCGGTCAGGAAGGCCGCCGGGGTTTGTTGCCCGCGGTAGACGGGCGGCGCGTCGCTGATGGTGGTCCCGGCGCCGTCGGCCAGCGGACGGTGGATGTCGGGGGAGCCGGCGCTGGCGTCGACACCTTGCAGCTCCAGCCAGGATAGCCATTGCTTCTGGTGCTCCGGCAGCAACTGGCGCACCGTAAAGCCGGGCAGCACGCCTTCATAGCTTTGCAGCCGCGGATCGCCCGGGGCCAGCAGGCGCGGATCGAGCGAGACGTCGGTGTAGCCGAACAGCGTCGGATCATAGCCCAAGGCCCGAGCCGAGAGCGCGATGTTGCCGTGGCGCGCGTCGAGCGGCGTGCCGTTGCGGCAGACGCGGTTGTTCATCTGGTAGAGACCGGTGTAGAGGCAGGCGCGGGCGGGCGAGCAGGGCGCCGCGCCGCCATAGTGCCGCTTGAACAGCACACCCTCCCCGGCCAGTGCGTCGGCGTTCGGCGTCTGCACAACCGGATGACCGGCTGCGGACAGACAATCGCCACGCCACTGATCGCATGTGATCAGGAGAATGTTGGGCCGCCTGGCTTTTCCAGTCACTCACGATACCTTTGTCCCGGAATGTCGAATGCCGTTCATGGAAACGAATTCTGGCCACGGCGCAAGCCCGACTCTGCGAGCCAATTGGTGAACGAACTCTGTTCCATCGTTCACTTTTGCGACACAGTCCATTCTGTGTTTGCCGCCTTTGCGTAAACTGCTCGGGTCCTCATATTGGCATGGACAGCGGCGAGGGCCGCACAAGTACCAAGGGAAGGAGCAAGACAATGCTCGACCAGATCAAGGGCCTGCATCACGTCACGTCGATGGCCAGGGATGCCCGCCAGAACAACGATTTCTTCACCAGGAAACTCGGCCAGCGCCGGGTCAAGAAGACTGTCAATTTCGACGCGCCCGACGTCTATCATCTCTATTATGGCAATGAGACCGGCACGCCGGGTTCGGTGATGACCTATTTCCCTTTCCCCGACATCGGCAAGGGCCGGCATGGCGTCGGCGAAGTAGGAACCACCGTCTACTCGGTGCCGGAAGGCACGCTTGCCTATTGGGAAAAACGTTTTGCCGATGAGGGCGTCACCGGCCTCTCGCGCGAAGAGACCTTCGGCGAGAAGCGCCTGGCTTTTGCCGGACCGGATGGTGACGGCTTCGCGCTGGTCGAGGGCAAGGGCGACGGCAGAGCGCCCTGGGCGAAAGGCGGTGTTCCGGTCGACCAGGCGATCCGCGGTTTCCATTCGGTATCGCTCAGGCTGAAGGATGGCGGCGCCACTGAGGAGCTGCTGAAGTTCATGGGCTATGAGGAAGTCGACAAGTCCGGCAATCTCAGGCGGCTGGCGGTGAAGAACGGCAATGGCGCCGATGTTATCGACATCGAATCGTTGCCGAGCACGGCCTTCGCCGATCTCGGTGCCGGCTCCGTCCATCACGTCGCCTTCGCGGTCGAGAACCGCGCCAGGCAGCTCGAGGTGCGCAAGGCGTTGATGGACACCGGCTATGGGGTGACGCCGGTGATCGATCGCGACTACTTCTGGGCGATCTATTTCCGCACACCGGGTGGCGTGCTGTTCGAAGTCGCCACCAACGAGCCGGGTTTCGATCGCGACGAGGATACCGCTCATCTGGGCGAAGCGCTGAAGCTGCCGACACAGCACCAGCACCTGCGGCCCTATCTTGAACAGCATCTGCCGAGACTGGAAGGCTGAGGTCATGAGCAAGGACGCTTACATCCACAAGCTGCTGCCCGGTTCGCCGGGCGGCCCATTGCTGTTCGTCTTCCATGGCACTGGAGGCGATGAGAACCAGTTTCTGTCGCTGGGGCGCGATCTCACGCCCCAGGCAACCATCATCTCGCCGCGCGGCGACGTGTCCGAACAAGGTGCTGCGCGCTTCTTTCGCCGCACCGGCGAGGGCGTCTACGACATGGAGGATCTGGCACGGGCGACGATTAGGATAGCCGGCTTCGTCAAGGCCCATGTCGAAGCAGCGAAGCCATCGGCCGTGCTGGGTCTCGGCTATTCCAACGGCGCCAATGTCCTGGCCTCGGTGGTGTTCGCGGCTCCAGCGCTGTTCGACGCGTCGGTGCTGATGCATCCGCTGATCCCGTTCGAGCCGCAGGTCAAGGGCAGCCTCGCCGGCCGCCATATCCTGATGACCGCCGGCAAGCGCGACCCGATCTGTCCGCCGAACCTGACCACGCGGCTCGAGGCCTATTTGCGTGCCGACGGCGCCGATGTCACAGTGGAATGGCACGATGGCGGGCACGAGGTGCGGCCAAACGAGATCGAGGCGGCACGGCGGTTCTTTGCCGATGCTGCCCAAGGAGCATAGCGATGCCTGAACAACTGCCTGAGATCGAACTTGAGGATCGCGGTTCCAAGGGCCGCTATGTCCTGCGTGGACCCGATGGCGCCGAGGCCGAGATGACCTTCACCAAGATCGGTGAGCACCAGATCATCATCGACCACACCGAAGTGCCGGACGTCTTTCGCGGCCAGGGTGCCGGGCTTCGGCTCGTCACCCGCGCCGTCGAGGATGCGCGTGCGGCAGGCAAGAAGATCATCCCGCTCTGCCCGTTCGCCAACGCCCAGTTCCGCCGCCATCAGGAATGGGCCGACGTGCTGAAGCGGTAGGGATTTCGTTGCTTGGAAACGGCGCGGCAAGCGGCTGCCATCCTGCCGGGGCGGCTTTGGCATTTGCGCGGGTGGCGCATCCTGCCTAAGTAGATAGGATATATCCTAGCCGCCGCGCCGACAAACGAACCGAATGATCCCCCAATGACCGAAACCGATCTCGTTCCCGTCTTCGACGGCCACAACGATACGTTGCTCAGACTCTATCAGTCGAAAGACACGGACGTCGAAAAACTGTTCATCGAGGGGAAATCGGGCGGCCATATCGACCTGCCACGCGCGAAAGCCGGCGGCTTCGCCGGGGGCATGTTCGCCATCTTTCCGCCGCCTGTCGAGAAATCCAGGCGCGGCGCCGTGCCCCTGGCGCCGAGCGTCGCCGAACCGCTGCCGCCCGAGGTTCCGCGCAATGAGGCGCTGACCTCGACGATCGCCATGGCCTCGATCCTGTTCAGGCTGGAACGGGCCGGAGCGCTCACCGTCTGCCGCAGCGCCGGCGATGTGCGCAATGCCATGGCGCAAGGTTCGATCGCCGCGGTGTTCCACATCGAAGGGGTCGAGGCGATCGATCCCGAGCTCACCATGCTCGACGTGCTGCATGAAGCCGGCCTGCGCTCGCTCGGCATCGTCTGGAGCCGTCCGAACGCCTTCGGCCACGGCGTGCCGTTCCGCTTCCCGTCCTCGCCCGACACCGGACCCGGCCTGACCGATGCCGGCAAGGCGCTGGTCAAGGCATGCAACCAGTTGAAGATCATGATCGACCTGTCGCATCTCAACGAGAAGGGCTTTCGCGATGTCGCGGCGCTCAGCGATGCGCCGCTGGTCGCGACCCATTCCAACGTGCACGCGATCTGCGGCCATTCGCGCAACTTGACCGACTGGCAGCTCGGCGCGATCCGCGAAACCGGCGGCATGGTCGGGCTGAACTTCGCAACAGGCTTCCTGCGCGAGGACGGTCGCATGAATGCCGACACCAGCCTCGATATCATGGTGCGGCATATCGATTCGCTGCTGCAGGCGCTGGGTGAGGATGGCGTTGGTCTTGGCTCCGATTTCGACGGCGCCATGATCCCGGCCGTCATCGGGGATGTCGCCGGCCTGCCGAAGCTGATCGATGCATTGGCGGCACGCGGTTTCGGCCGCGCACTGATCGAAAAAATCGCCTATCGCAACTGGCTCAATATGCTCGAGAAAACGATAGGTTAGAGACAAGCCTGCGGCATGGCGTGTGCGGCCCGCCGGCATATGTCGACAAGGACATACTTCGTCTGTGGAAGCCGGATGCGACTGGGTGGATAGCCGGCAATGCTGAAGACCTTCACGGATGAGGGCGGCGAATTCGAGCGAACCGATGTCGTCATCGTCGGTGCGGGTTTCACAGGCCTGTCGGCGGCGCTTGAGATGAAGAAGGCCGGCATCGATTTCATCCTGCTCGAAGCACGCGACCGCGTTGGCGGACGCGTCGAGTCCCGACTGAACGGACTTGGCGAACGGATCGATAGTGGCGGCCAGTTCCTGTGCGAGGACATGCCGGAATTGATGGCCCTGGTCGAAGCACGCGGCAAGACGCTGGTTGAAACCTATGTCGATGGCGATTTCATTACCCAGCCGACGATGTCCGTACAGAGAGCAGAGCGGATCTATGACGCGGCAATGGCAATCCGCGAGCGCATGAACGGGATCGATCCGGACGACGTCTCGATTGCCGGACTGGCCGTTGCCGACTGGCTTGCCCGCCAGCGCGATTCCGCCGATGCCAGGGCCGTCTTCCGTTCGATGATCGAAGGTCTCTGGTGCATGGCGCTGGATCAGATTCCTCTCTGGTATCTGATCGACAATGACCGACGCGTCACCAACGAGGTGCCGGAGCTGCAATATTTCGTGCGCGAAACCATGCATTCGCTGGCCGACGATCTGGCCCGCGACCTTGGCGATCGGTTGCGGCTCAGCGAGCCCGTCACGCGCATCGAGCACAGTTCGCAAGGTGTTCTTGTCGTTTCGGCCGGGAGTGCCATCGCGGCGCGCGCGGTTCTGGTCGCCGTCCCCCCGGCGACGGTGACGGAGCTCGCCTTTGTCCCTGCCTTGCCGGCTGGACTGGGGCGGGCGCTCGGCGCCTGGAAAAGCGGCGCGGCTATCAAGATCCTGGTGCGCTATGCCAAACCGTTTTGGCGCGGGCGGGATTTGAACGGCATGGTGATGTGGCTCGATCCGCCGGGACTGTTTGCCTGCGACGCTGGCAAGGATGTCGAGCATGCCGCGCTCGTCGTGTTCGTCGGCGGGCCGCTCGCGCTGCGCTGGCGCGACCTCGGCGAGCCGGAACTGCGTGCGGAGGTGACCGGCCGGTTGGAGGCAGCCCTTGGCCCGAGTGCCGGCGACGTCATCGATTTCAGTTTGCGTGACTGGGTAGGAGATCGCTGGAGCGGCGGCGCGTACAGCGATCTTGTTGTCGACGTGACAGCAAGAGATGCCGAGCGAACGATCCTTGCCGGCGCACCCCCGGTGTATCTCGCCTGTTCAGAACTCTCGCCGTCGTTTCCGGGGTATGTCGAGGGCGCTATTATTGCCGGGCGTATCGCCGCGCACAAGATCATTGCCGAGCTTCAAGCTCCGGCCTGAGCCTGGTCTTTTCGAAAAACTGTTTGGCAAGATCGGTCGGGTTGCGCCTCGAGCCCGAGCGCCGTCGAAGCTATGCCCGATTTTGCCCGACTTCGCCCGAATGCTGTTTCGAACTCGTTACAGTGCCAGTCCTTCGCCACCCCATCGTCGTTACAAAGTGCGGATAAGTTCATTTCACCGCCAAAAGAAACTCAGCGAAGGGGAAGGCAATGCATGCGAAAATCCAGACGATCCGCGGCGAGAGCCGCCTTCAGGCTCCAGAACGCAATGACCGCCGTCCGAAACTGGCGCTGCGCCAGCGGGCCAGCGACCACCCCATGGCGATGTTCATGGTGCTGGCTGCTTGCGCCTTCGTCGGCATGGCGTTCACGCCGACAATCGGGCCGGCCTTCGCTTCGTTGAATCCGCCGTCCAATCTCATCGACGGCGCGCAGACGACGACCAGGACCGCGCGTCTGCCGGTGCCGGTGACCGACTTCGCCTGCAAGGGCCAGGCCTGGGGTGCCGAGAGTATCGATTGCCTGCGCGCCATCGCCGAACAGTCCGGAACACACAAGAACCGCGCCATCCGCATGATCGCCTATGCCGCGCCCTTGGCCGACACGCCGAATATTTTCTGATTTTGTCGAAGCATGATCCGAAACCGTTCCCGCTTTGGGATCATGCTCCGGACTCCCCGAGCGCTCCCTCCAGTGCGCTCTTCTTCGGCCCCGGGGCCTCTTCCTTATCCTTTCAAGACCGCCTGTTCGGCAATGGCGGACAGCACACTGCGCACATCCAGCGTGCTGAACGGCTTTTCCAGGATCTGCGGCCGCTGCTGTGCCGGCAGCGCCTCGATTTCGGCTTTCGCACCGATCAGGTCGCCTGTGACCAGCACGAAACGCCGTGCCAGATCAGGCTTTTCGGCGAGCAACTCGCGATAGATCGATATGCCGCTAACGCCGGGCATGCGCAGGTCCGAAAAGACGATGTCCGGCGGCATGTGGCCGCTCAAAGTGGCGGCGGCCGATTCCCAGACAGGAACGATCCGTGACTTGATGCCCATCAGTTCGAGAATGTCGGAGAGCGAGCCGGCGACATCCGGCTCGTCGTCGATGATCAAGGCATGCCGCATGCCGCTCGATCGCGGCTGGTTGTCGCCGGCGGTGGCGAGGCCGGCCACGATGGCCGGCAGCTGGACGACGAAGCGCGCGCCTCTCGGGAGCACTTCCTCGAACCAGACATTGCCATTGTGCCGCTCGATGATCGATTTCGAGATCGACAGGCCGATGCCGGTGCCGACGCCGACCGGCTTGGTGGTGAAATAGGATTCGAAGATGCGGCCGCGGATCGTTTCCGGCACGCCGGGCCCATTGTCCTCGACCGAGAAGCAGGGATGACCGCGGTCGCTGCGGAACGTCCGCACCTTGATCAGCCGGTCGCCGGCAATGCCGGCCAAAGCGTGCTGGCTGTTGATGAGGAAATTGGCCGCCACCTGCGTCACATGGTCGGCGTCGGCCATGGCCAGCAGCGGGCCGGCGGCGAAATCGGTGTCGATGGTGATGCCGCTCGAGCGCGCGCCATAGGCGGTCACTTCGAGTGCCGACCGGATCACCTGGTTGAGGTCGGTCTCGGCCTGTGCCGCGGGATGGAGGCGGACCATCGACAGGAAGCTCTTGACGATGCGGCCGCAGCGCTCGGCGGCCGCACGGACTTTCTCGGCGCGCACCTTGGTCTGCGGGTCGGAAGCGAATTCGTGCAGCAGCGTCGATTGCGCCACCACCACGGCCAGCGGATTGTTGAGCTCGTGCGAGACGCCGGCCAGCAACGAACCCATCGCCGCCATCTTCTCGTTCTGGTGCAGCTTCTCGCGCTGCCGGCCGATCTCCTCCTCGGCGCGCAATTTGTCGCGCAGGTCGCGGATGGAGCCGAAGATCAGGCGGCGGTCGGCAACCCGCATCTCGGTCGCCGTCAGCTCGATCGGGAACACTTCGCCGGCGGCGTTCTGGGTCACCGTCTCGAGCCGTTGGCCGACCATCGGCGCGCCGCGGCCGGACATGTATTCGGCCCCCGAAGCATAGCCCTTGCGGTAGTAGATCGGCACGATCGTATCGAGCAGGTCCTTTCCGAGGATGTCGCTGCGCTGGAAGCCGAACATCTTCTCGGCAGCCGGATTGAACTCGATGATCGAGCCGGTCTCGTCGATGACGACGATGGCATCGAGCGAGGCCTGCAGCATGGTGCGGCGAATGACCTCGCTGGCGTGGGCGTCCGAGGGCGAGCGCTCGATGGCGTCGCCGATGGCCAGCGCGATGATATGCAGCGTCGCCTCTTCCTCGTCCGTCCATGCACGCTCGTTGACGCAGTCATTGACCGCCAGCGTGCCCCAGAGATGGCCATGCGCGAAGACCGAGACCGAGAGGAACGATTTGATGTCCTGCTTCTCGAAATCGGTCCTCAGGAAGCCTTCGAGGTCGCGCGTATGGCCGGCGAAGATCTTGCCTTGCCGTTCGTCCTCGGCAAGCCGCTCCAGCAGGGGGTCGGAATTGACGATCGATTGCATGATGACGGTTGGCGACGCCAGTTCGCCGCCGAAAAGAGGGTCGATCCAATAGGCGGCGACGGATTGGGCGAAGCCCTGGCCGGGCAGTTCGCGCAAGCGAAACAGGATGCCGCGCTGGCAATCCATGGCCCGGCAGAGCGTTTCCAGTATGCCGTCCATCTCGCGCTGCCAGTCGCCGGCCTCGCGAAGCCGGCGAACGACGCGCACGGCCGCCATCGCCGCGCCCTGCCTGAACCCTTGCATATCGGTGCTTGCTGCTTCAGCGATCATCTTGTGCCGTCATTCCGGAGTCGTGCCAATTCGGAGTCGTGCCTATTCCGGCTGGCGAGCAGCCGAATCCTTCTGGCCCGGTCCTCAGTTGCCATCGCCGGTCGGCAGCGAGAAGATATAGCCCTCGCCGCGCACCGTGCGCAGGAATTTCGGATTGGCGGGATCGGCCTCGATCTTCTTGCGTAGCCGCATGATGCGAATGTCGACCGCGCGTGACGATTCCGGATCTTCGGTGAAACCGATCGCCTCGGAGATAGCGGCGCGGGTCAGCAGCCGATTGGCGCGGGTGAGGAAAATCTCCAGCACGTCGAACTCACTCTTGGCCATGTCGATCACCGCGCCATTGGCGCCGGTGACCAGCCTGCCGTCGAGATCGGCCTGGAAGGGGCCGAAGGTAACGGAACGGCGATCCGTTCCGGCCTTCTTGTCCTGGAGCTCCTTCGGCTGGGGAACCCGGCGCAACACGCTGCGCACCCTGGCCAGCACTTCGCGCAATTCGTAGGGCTTGACGATGTAGTCGTCGGCACCGAGTTCCAGCCCGACGATGCGGTCGAGCGCAGTGCCGGCCGCGGTGGCATAGATGATGCCGATCGGCAGTTTCGAACGCAGCCAGCGGCCGAGCGAGAGGCCGTCCTCGCCGGGCATGGCGATGTCGAGAATGGCGAGATGAAACGATTGCGTTTCAACGAGGCTGCGCGCCGCGGCAGCACTTTCAGCGGTGGCCACGTCATAGCCGGATGCGCCAAGATATTCTGCGACCGCGTCCCTGAGGTCGGGCTCATCCTCGACGATGACAATTCTTGCCCGCACGATGCTTTCGCTCCCACTTTCAGTGGAAAGTAGATTGGGTATAAACATCATGTCCAGCACTCATATCCGGGTTGCCAGGGAACGGTTGGAAAAGATGGCCGCACGATCCGTTATTGCGCTCGTTTCGGTAGCCGAAGTGGTGGCGACCGAACTCGCCGACCATCTCGAGCGGCGCGGCCACGATGTGCATCAGGCACGCCAGCCCTGGGAGGCCGAATCGCTGCTGTCGGGAAAGGGCATCGACGTCGTCGTCGTCGGCGACAGCCTCAGCCAGGCGGAGGGGCGGGACCTGCTCAGACGTTATGGCGGCCAAGGAAGGGGCGGCGAGGGCGGACCGGATTTTATCCTCATCTGCCGGCCGGCCGATCTTGTCGACAAGGTGCTGGCGCTGGAGCTTGGTGCGGCCGACGTCGTCGAGAGCCCGCTCAATGTCCGTGAACTGGCCGCCCGTGTCGGCGGCCTGCTTTCGCGCCGCGGCAGGGGCACCCAGGAACTCATCGTGCTGGAGAACGCGACCGTCGATCTGAGATCGGCCATGGTCATGCATCGCTCCGGCTCCGAGGAACAGCTTTCGCCCGGCCAGGTGGCGCTGCTCAGGTTGTTCCTGGCCAGTCCGCGCAAGGTGCTCACGCGTGACGACATCATCGCCGCGGCACCGGCCGAAAACGCCGACGCCTTCGATCGCTCGATCGATTCGCGCATCGTGCGGCTGCGCCGCAAGCTCGACACCGACACCATCACCACAATACGTGGCGCCGGCTATCGGTTCGACCCGCCGTGGCAATTCGCCGACTGACTGCCGGGTACTGGCGCAATCCCTTTTTTCGGGCATCGGATTTTCCATCTCTGGGCCCGATGCTCTTGACACTCAGCGTACCAGCAGAAGCGATGGCCCCACCGGCATGTCACTGCCCATGGTGAGTTCGCTTGCATGGGCGCGGTCCCTGAGAAGCATGGTGGCAAGACCGGCAAAGCCGAGCAGGCCCTGGGCGTAAAGCAGTGCGGACAGCACCGAAGCAGCGAATTTCGTTTTCATCGTCGCAGTTCCCCAAAAATGCCAATTCTCTAGAAATGAACCTGTTGCGGGTCGCTTCAGGATACCCCCGAAGTGCCCGCGCCCCCCACGGAGCCCCCCCTCGCGGCGCGGGCCTTCGGTCCTCTCGGCAGCAAGTTGCCGGAGGCGCCGCGCAAACCCGTCAGCCTAAGGCCGACCCGCCAGAGGGCCTTTAGCCGGGCGATGCGCAGGCTGGAAACAATCCAGACCGTGGCGAAAAACAGTGCGGCATGCAGCGTCGAAATCTCGCCTGATGTCATCGCGCCGAGGCTTGTCAGCGGGGTGCCGGCAACCGTGCCGACGCCGCCGATGACCGCTGCCGCGATGCTGATCCTGAGAAGCCAGGACAGCGCGTTCGATTTCGTTCCCATGTTCGTTACGGCTGTTTTCGTTGCGTCAACTTTGCTCGCACCCCGTATCCGGATCATGCCGCTAGGAGCCGCGCTTTGTTGCAGGTTGGTTTCGATGCCGACGGTTGTTCTTTCACATGACGCCAATTCGCACTTTCGTTTGGGGGCGGATACTCATGTTCCCGACTCATGGTCTTGGCTGGGCGGGCCTGCCGAGCCCGTTCTAGCCAGGCTTACAAGGAGGCGTTTGTTAACTAGTGGAAACAGATTCGAAACAGAAACGAGTGTTTTGCGAAATCTCCTCGAAACATGACGTTGGGATAAGCGGCCATCGAATTAGAGCCGGCCTAACCGGCAGAGAGAGGGGACTTCATCATGCATACCGCCATTTCCGCCAAGCTCATCAACATCACCGCCGCTGCCTTGACTGGTGCAGCACTGCTGCTCGGCGCCGGCTCGGGTGCGGCGCACGCCGCCAACAAGATCGTGGCGCGCGTTTCGCTTTCGCAGCAGATCATGGAAGTCTCCGTCGACGGCCGGCCGACCTTCGCCTGGAAAGTCTCCACCGGCGACCGGGCCCATGTGACGCCGACCGGCTCGTTCAAGCCGACCCGCATGCATGAAATGTGGTACTCGAAGAAATACGACAACGCCCCGATGCCGCACTCGGTCTTCTTCAGCGGCGGCTATGCGGTGCACGCGACCTATGCGATCAAGCGCCTCGGCCAGCCGGCGTCGCATGGCTGCGTGCGGCTGCACCCCGACAACGCCGCCGATTTCTACCAGCTCGTCGAAACCTTCGGGGCGACCAACACCAGCATCGTCATCGTCAAGTAGCAGGCTGGAAACGGTGGCGTGTCAGCATGCTGTCGCGCCTTGTTCAAGGCTCCCGCCGGAAAACGCTGTGGTATCGAGTACAGCGCAAACCGGCGGTATCGAGCAAAGCTCGAACCGGGGTATCGAGTCCAGCCAAAAAGAAAGAGGCCGGGAAATGAACTGACCCCCGAAAGTTGGACACAACCTTCGGGGGTTTTGCATGTCCAAATACAGCGAGAGTTTCAAGCGCTCGGTTGTCGA
>NZ_JAMYQH010000023.1:0-109217 GCF_040320765.1 Mesorhizobium sp. M0618
GAACTGACCGCTCGGCTTCGTCGTCATCGCAAGATCCCCGTTTCAAAAACAGGGAATCACATCCACACAATTTTGCAACAGGCCCACAAGGGGGAGATCGCTCTCCCTACGCCAGCGTTCGCTCGACAATATCCCGCAGATCCGCCGACAGGTTTTCGGCGCCGGCGATCGACAGCAGCGCTTCCCTGGCCTTGGCTTGCCGCAAAGGTTCGAGCGAACGCCACGATCTGAGCGCCGTCGCCAGCCTTGCCGCCACTTGCGGGTTGCGCTTTTCAACCTCGAGCACAGTCTGAGCAAAGAACCAGTAGCCTTCGCCGTCAGCACGATGGAAGCCGGTCTGGTTGGCGCTGGAGAAGGTGCCGATCAGCGAGCGAACTCGATTCGGATTGCCCATCGAGAAGGCCGGGTGGTTGGTCAGGGCCTTCACGGTGTCGACGGTTTGCGGCCCCGGAACGCTGGCCTGGATCTGGAACCATTTGTCCATGACCAGCGGGTCGGACCCATAGGTCGTCTCGAAAGCCGCCAGCGCCTCGACCCCCTCGGGCGAACCGTGGTGACGATGCGCGAGCACGGCAAGTGCTGCCGCGCGGTCGGTCATGTTGGTCGCCGACTGGAAATGCCCGGCGGCGAGTGCTGCTCCACCAGGTTGCAGCGACAGACAATCCAGCAAGGTGTTGCGCAAGGCGCGTCGTCCGGCGCTCGCCGCGTCGGGGCTGAACGCTTCTCTGTCGGCAAGGCTGCGGTAGAGGCCCGAAAAAACGTCCCGGTTCGCAGTGCCGATCGCCAACGCCAATGCCTCGCGAGCCGCATAGATGGCATCGGGGTCGATGTTCCTGCCGATGTCGCGGGCGATGTCGGCTTCGCCGGGCAATGCCAGCGCCAGTGCTCGATAGGCCGGCTCCAGCGTCTCGTCACCGGCGATGCTGCCGGCGAGTTCGATCAGCCGCGGTGCAAAGGCCGGCTGCTTGCCGCCGAGGACCTCGCGGAAGGCTGATATCAGTGCATCGGTCAGCAATGTGTTGAAGGCCTGCCAGCGCGAGAAGGCGTCGCTGTCATGGCGGGCGAGAAAGAACTGGTCGTCGGCTTTCTGCTCGACGGACAATGTCACCGGCGCCGAAAAGCCGCGGTTGAGCGACACGGCCGGGCGCTCGGTGACGCCTGAAAACCGCACCATGTGGCGGCGCTTGCGGATATGGATGACGCCGTCCTCGACGCTGGCGCCTTCGACGCCGCTATACGGCACAGGCTTGCCGCCGGCGCCGATCAGGCCGAAAGCCAGCGGGATGTGCATCAGCCGCTTGCGGCTTTCGGACGGTGTCGGCGGCACCGACTGCTCGATTTCGAGCGTGAATTCTTGCGCGGCCGGATTGTGCGTCGAACTGATCGTCAGGTTCGGCGTGCCTGCCTGATGATACCAGAGCGCGAACTGCGACAGGTCGCGGCCGGACGCATCCTCGAACACCTTGATGAAATCCTCGATCGTCGCCGCGTCACCGTCGTGTCGCTCGAAATAGAGGTCCATGCCGGCGCGAAAGACGTCGGCACCGAGAATTGTGCGGATCATGCGCACCACTTCGGAGCCCTTCTCGTAGACCGTCGCCGTGTAGAAATTGTTGATTTCGCGGTAGCGGCGCGGCCGCACCGGATGCGCCAGCGGACCTTGGTCCTCGGGAAACTGGTGGGCGCGCAAGGTGCGCACTTCGGCGATGCGCTTGACCGCGCGCGAACGCTGGTCGGCAGAGAATTCGTGATCGCGGAAAACCGTCAGGCCTTCCTTCAGGCAGAGCTGGAACCAGTCGCGGCAAGTGATTCTGTTGCCTGTCCAATTGTGGAAATACTCATGCGCGATGATCGCCTCGATATTGGCGAAATCGGCGTCCGTCGCGGTCTCCCGGTCGGCCAGCACATATTTGTCGTTGAAGATGTTAAGGCCCTTGTTCTCCATCGCGCCCATGTTGAAGTCGGACACGGCGACGATGTTGAAGACGTCGAGATCGTATTCGCGGCCGAACGCCTCCTCGTCCCATTTCATCGACCGCTTCAGAGCATCCATCGCGTAGCCGGCCAGGTTCTCCTTGCCGGGCTCGACATAGATGCCGAGTTCGATCGTGCGGCCCGATTGCGTGACGAAACTGTCCGCAAGCTGGCCGAGATTGCCGGCCACCAGCGCGAACAAATAGGACGGCTTGGGGAAAGGGTCGTGCCACACTGCATAGTGCCAGCCGTCGCCGAGGTCGCCCCTGTCGACCGGGTTGCCGTTGGACAGGAGCAGCGGCGCTTCGTCACGTATTGCCTCTATGCGCACCGTGTAGACGGACAGGATGTCGGGACGATCGAGGAAATAGGTGATGCGGCGAAAGCCCTCGGCTTCGCATTGCGTGCAGTAGACATGGCTCGAGCGGTAGAGGCCCATCAGGGCTTCGTTGCCGGCCGGCGCCACCTCGGTCTCTATGAGCAACTGGAAGCGACGCGCCGCCGGCGGCTTGAGGATGGTCAGTTGATCGGGCGTCGCCAGCAGATCCGCCGGCTTTACCTTGTTGCCGTCGATCTCTATGCGCTTGAGGGTCAGCCCGTCGCCGTCGAGCACCAGCGGTGCCGACACGGAGACGTCGTCACGACGCTCTATCGTGAGCACGGCGGTGACACGCGTTGCGTCTGGCGAAAGGCGGAAGGTAAGGTCGGTTTTCGGAATGAGGTAGTCGTTGGGGCGATAGTCTTCGAGTTTGAAGACCTGGCCGGTGTCCGTGCGCATTCCGTGGGTTTTCCTGTCGATTGCGTTGGCGGCGGATTGTGTCCGCTGGTCCAAGAAATTTGAAGTCCGCGCTCTTTACACGAAACCGCCCCTCGACAAAACTGAGGCAATGCCTATTTCAGGCGTTCCTTCTCCTGTCATCATCACGAGGCATCCATGACCGTCGTCACACCGAAATTCGGCATGGGCGCATCCGTGCTGCGGCGCGAGGATGCCGCCTTCATCCAGGGCCAGGGCCGCTATACCGACGACATCCAGCCGGCTGGCGTCCTGCATGGCTATGTCCTGCGCTCGCCGGTCGCCAAGGCCAGCTTCACCATCGGTTCGACCGAGGCGGCGAAGGCGGCACCTGGCGTCCATCTGGTGCTGACCGGCAAGGATCTTGCCCATCTCGGCGATCTGAAATCCGGCGTCATGCAGGAACAGCCGGACGGCACCAAGGCTCCGACGCGCGACATCCCGATCCTGTGCCGCGACCGCGTCAACTATGTCGGCGATGCCGTTGCCTTCGTCGTCGCCGACAGCCGAGCCTTGGCGCAGGATGCCGCCGAACTGATCGATGTCGACTATGACGGCGAAGACGCGGCCTCGGGGACGGCAAATGCACTTGCCGAAGGCACGCCGCTGGTCTGGCCGGAGCTTGGTTCCAACCGCGCCTTCAGCTACCACATGGGCGACAAGAAAAAGACCGAAGCGGCTTTCGCCAAGGCCGCCCATGTCACCCGCATCGAGTTCGTCAACAACCGGCTGGTGTGCAACTACATGGAGCCGCGCTCCGCGATCGGCGAATGGAACGTCGAGGAGAAGCGCTTCGTGCTGACCACCGGGTCGCAAGGCGTGCACTCCATGCAGTATATCCTGGCCAGCGTGTTCAAGATCAAGAAAGACCAGCTGCGCGTCATCACGCCTGATGTCGGCGGTGGTTTCGGGCCGAAGAGCTTCGTCTACCGCGAATATCCGCTGGTGCTGGAAGCGGCAAAGCGGCTTGGCCGCCCGGTGAAATGGGCCGGCGACCGCACGGAACACTTCCTGACCGACGCGCAAGGGCGCGACAATTTCGTCACGGCCGAAATGGCGCTGGACAAGGACGGCCGCTTTCTCGGCATGAAGGTGGACCTGCTCGCCAACATCGGCGCCTATATCTCGCAATACGGTCCGTTCATCCCCTATATCGGCGTCACCATGTCGACCGGTGTCTATGATATCCAGGCGCTCGACGTCTCGGTGACCGGCCTCTACACCAACACCTGCCCGGTCGATGCCTATCGCGGTGCCGGCCGACCGGAAGCAGCCTTCCTGCTGGAAAAGCTGGTCGATGCCTGCGCCCACGATCTCGGCCTGCCTGTCGAGGAGATCCGCCGCCGCAACTTCATCCGGCCGGAGCAATTTCCCTACCGGACGCAAACCGGCCGCCTCTACGACACCGGTGAATTCGAAGGCCATATGGAGCGCGCCATCGAGCAATCCGAATGGAAAGCGTTTCCGGAGCGGCTGGCGCAATCGAAGGCCGGCGGAAAAATCCGCGGCCTCGGCATGGCGACCTATATCGAGGCCTGTGCCTTTCCGGGCTCCGAACCAGCCTTCGTTGAACTCAATGGCGATGGCACGGTGACGCTGAAGATCGGCACCCAGACCAACGGGCAGGGACACGCCACCGCCTATGCGCAGTTCCTGTCGGAAAAGCTCAATCTCGACATCGACAAGATTCATGTCCGCCAGGGCGATACCGATGAGCTGAAGGCCGGCGGCGGCACCGGCGGCTCGCGCTCCATTCCGCTGGGAGGTGTATCGGCTTCCCGCGCGGGCGAGGATCTGGCCAACAAGATCAAGCGCATCGCAGCCGACGAACTGGAGGCTTCTGCCGGCGACATCGAATTGTCCGACGGTGTCGCCCGCATCGTCGGCACCGATCGCTCGCTCGATTTTTCCGCTATCGCCAAGGCCGCCAAGACGCCGGACGATCTCAAGGGCTTTGGCGAGTTCGTGCAGGACGAATGCACCTATCCCAACGGCACCCATATCTGCGAGATCGAGATCGATCCCGACACCGGCGCGACCGAGATCGTCCGCTACACCATCGTCGACGATTTCGGCGTCACCGTGAACCCGATCCTGCTCGCCGGCCAGGTGCATGGCGGCGTCGTGCAAGGTATCGGCCAGGCACTGACCGAAGACACTATCTATGGCGAGGATGGACAGCTTTTGACGGCGAGCTTCATGGATTACGCCATGCCGCGCGCCGACAATTTCCCGTTCTTCCATTTCGAGACCCGCAACGTGCCTTCGACCACCAATGCACTCGGCATCAAAGGCGCGGGCGAGGCCGGCACCATCGGCTCGACCCCGGCGGCACTCAATGCGGTGACCGACGCGCTCTGGCGCGCTTATGGCGTCAAGCACATCGACATGCCGGCAACGCCCGCGCGTATCTGGGCGACGATCCGAGAAGCGTCGGGAGCGTGACAGCAGGCCCCGGCAGCCCCCCGGCCACAGCCAGCGATGATGCCGGCGGGCACGACACGCTTACCGGCATCATGCTCAAGATCGTGTCGGTGGCGGTCTTCGTCGGCATGCAGACCTGCATCAAAGCCGCAGGCACGGTTCCGGCCGGCCAGATTGTCTTCTTCCGCTCTTTCTTCGCCATCTTCCCGATCATCGCCTTCCTGGCTTTCAGGAAAGAACTCGGCACTGCCTTCACCACCAGGCGTCCGTTCAACCACATCGCCCGCGGCCTGGTCGGCGTCTGCGCCATGGGGCTCGGCTTTTTTGCGTTGACCCGACTGCCGCTGCCGGAAGCGATCACGCTGAACTACGCGCAGCCGCTGCTGGTGGTGGTGTTCAGCTCCATCTTCCTCGGCGAGGCCATCCGTGTCTATCGCTGGAGTGCGGTCGCGGTCGGCCTGGTCGGCGTGCTGATCATCTCCTGGCCGGAACTGACGCTGCTGAGTTCAGACGAGGCGCTCGACGACCAGGAAGTGCTCGGCGTCATGGCCGCTCTTGTCGCGGCGGCGATCTCGGCCGTCGCCATGCTCTTGGTGCGCAATCTCGTGCAAAGCGAGCGCACAGCGACCATCGTGCTGTGGTTTTCGGTGACGGCGAGCGTCATGTCGCTGCTGTCGCTGCCATTCGGCTGGCAGGCGCTGACGCCGCTCCAGGCAGCTCTCCTTGTTGCCGCCGGCTTCTGCGGCGGCCTCGGCCAGATCCTGATGACGGCGGCCTATCGCCATGCCGAGGCCTCGGTGGTGGCGCCGTTCGAATACACCTCGATGATCCTCGGCGTCGTCGTCGGCTATCTCGTCTTCGGCGACGTCGCCACGCTCCATATGCTTGTCGGCGGCCTGATCGTCGTCGCCGCCGGCATCTTCATCATCTGGCGCGAACGCCAGCTTGGCCTGGAGCGCACCCGCATGCGCAAGGCATCTTTGCCTGAGGGGTGATTACGACAGCTCGGCCCGCTCCTTCGCCAACCGAACCAGCACCGTCCTTGTCTGCTCGTCGGCGGGGAAAAACGATTCGATCGCCAGTTCCGAAAGCGTCACGTCGAGCGGCGTGCCGAACACCGTAATGGTGCTGATGAATGATAGCACTTGATCGCCATGCGCCAGCCTGAGCGGATGCACGATGGCATTCGGCTCGACCGGCGACGGCCGGCTGCCTCTCAGGCCGGACGGATAAGTCCTCAGCTCACGCTCGAGTTCGATCAGCACCGCATCGCCGCTCGCGTCATTCTGGTGTTTCAGGCGCTCGAGCAGATGCGTTCGCCATTCCTGAAGGTTGACGATGCGCGGTGCGATGCCGCCGGGATGCAGGCTGAGGCGAAGCACGTTGACCGGCGGCGTCAGCAGCGAAGCCTCGCTGACATCGGCAAGGAAGGGGGCAATGGCGGCATTGGCCGAGACCAGGTTCCAATGGCGGTCGACGGCGAGTGCCGGGAACGGCTCGTGGCCTTTGAGGACGATCTCGACGGCCGCCATCGCCGGCGCCAGCGTCGTGTCGGTCAGCGAGCGTTCGCCGAAGCTCGGCGCAAAACCGGCGGCGAGCAGCAATTGATTGCGTTGCCTCAGCGGTATCGACAATTGCTCGGCCAGATGCAGCACCATGTCGCGCGAGGGCGCGGCGCGGCCGCTTTCGACGAAGCTCAGATGTCGCTGCGAGATCTCGGCCTCCATCGCGAGGTCGAGCTGCGACATGCGGCGGCGCGTGCGCCACTCGCGAATGAGGCTGCCGGCGGAGGTTTGGGCTGTTGTCATGAGTGAATGACTAGGCCGGAGAGGCGTGCATTTCAATTACCTGCGAGGTTATCGCTAGGTGAGCGCGCGCAGCTTCGCCTTGACTTCGAGGAAATCCCGCCACGCCAGCTTCTTGTGCGACGGGGTTCGCAGGAGATAGGCCGGATGCAGCGTCGGCATGGCCGGGATGGCGATGCCGGACGCCGTCGTGTGGGCGCGCCAGTTGCCGCGCAGCCGCAATATGCCTTCCGAGGTGTTGAGCAAGGTCTTGGCTGACGGGCCGCCAAGGTTGATCAGCACCTTCGGATTGACCAGTTCGATCTGCCGCTCGATGAAGGGCCGGCAGATCTCGGTTTCGTGCGGCGTCGGCGTGCGATTGCCCGGCGGCCGCCAGGGAATGACATTGGCGATATAGACTGAAGTACGGTCGAGCCCGATCGCCGCCAGCATGCGGTCGAGCAGCCGGCCCGATCGGCCGACGAAGGGCAGGCCCTCGATGTCCTCGTCGCGGCCGGGTGCCTCGCCGACCAGCATGACGGCGGCTTCCGGGTTGCCGTCGGCGAACACCAGGTTCTTGGCGGTGGCCTTGAGATTGCAGCCGTCGAACGCCGCCATGTGCTGGCGAAGCTCGTCAAGCGTTGTTGCCGTCGTTGCCAATTGGCGGGCAAGTGCTGCCTGATTTTCGTCGGGAACCGTGGCCGACGGTGCGCGCAAAACAGGTGGCGCATTTGGCCTGTCGCCCCCTTCGGGGCGATTTGTCGAACGCGGCTGTGCGGCGGTGCCGCCCGCAGGCGCCGCGGTCGGCGCGCGCTCCGCCGGCTTTGGCGCAACCTCGGCAAACCGGTTCACCGGCTGGTCTTCAAGCGCCTCGTCGACGCCCGCGCTGGCATAAAAGGCCAGCAGGTCGGCAATATCAGGTCTGTTGTTTGGGGAAGCAGCAGTCATGGATTCACATTCGTCCGCGTGGCGGCAATTTGCAAGGCTGGCCTCTTGCTCCACCCCGTCGGTATGCGCGGATCCTGCACCAGATAGAAGGTCCATCTGGGCGTATAGTCGGTCATCAGGAAGGCGTGCACTTTTATCCCACGTGTCCATGCATCAAGAGTGGACCCGGAATGCGCACCTTCACCGAATGTATGCGTTCCAAACATGAGTCGAACAACGGAATTGTTGGACAGCGGTCAAAGGAAATAGTGCACTCTCACCGCATACTTGGGCGGCGCGCTGGTGGCAGGCTGAGATTCGGAGTAAAAGACAAGTGTGCGGGTGTCTGCACTTACACAGATCGGATATTGTAATGGCAACGGAGAAAATCGACAAACCAGAGGATTTCATAAATTCCTTTTCATTCCACGATGTTAGTTTGGACCGAATAAATATCGATTTCGATAGTCAGACTGCGAAGCTGGTTACACCGGATATGAATTGGAATTACGAAGGCAGCTGTGGATATGTTAAGAGACCGTGCAGCTTAATATTTGGAGGGGCAACCGCGTATTTCATAGACGTTATTGATTTGGAAGGAGTAAGAATAGGAGACATGAGCACAAATCTCATAGGCGAATTGATTTTGGCAAATATTAATCTTAATCTTGGGGGCGGCAGCTCTGGCCGGGGGCGAGGTCGTGGCAGTATTAGTTTTATGTTTAAAACTCTTGAAATAGCCGACATGTAATACCCGCCCCTACCGCCACGGGCGTCTCTCAGCGAATGGATCGGAATCACACCCTCCGGCCCGCGCCTTCCAATGTGCTGGCCACGCGTCTGTCGAGCGGTAGCGCCGAGATCGAGGTGCAGCCGAATTTCGAAGCGGTGTCCTACGTGATCAGCGATCTGACCGTCGTCACGCGGCTGCAGGGGATTCGGGGCTGATCGACCTCAACGCCGCTGACCAACCTGCTTGCCCAGCGTTTCGCCTCGCTTGGCGTTGATCCGGAGACGGCCAACTAGTTGGCGATCACAGTCGAATATTCCCGCAGCGGCGCCCGCATCTTTGCCGCAGCCGGGAGCGCAGGGAGCCACCGTTCGCGTGCCGGCATCGCTTAGATATCGGCATATTTCACCCCGTCGGTATGCGCGGATCCTGCACCAGATAGAAGGTCCAGCGCGGCGTGTAGTCGGTCATCAGGAATTCGAACCTGGCGGTTTTCAACGGGTCGACCTTGCCATTCCGGAACAGCAGCCGGTCATAGGGTTCGAAATCGCGATCGAAATCGGCGAAATTGCTCGACAAAATATTGTCCGGCGTCTTGTTGCGCTGGTCGAAGGAAAGCCCGTCGCCGAACACGCTCGGCCGATTCAGGATCTCCTGCAATTCGAACTGGAATTCGACCCAGGCCTGGCCGCTGTTGTTGAGCACCTCGATGCGCATATACATCATGCCGTTGGCGAATTCGCCGGCCTTGCCGAAGGCCTGGATCGGCTTTGTCGTGCGGATCGTCAGCGTCACCGGCGTTGACGAATTCAGCTCTTCGGTGATGACGAACGGATCGTCCTTCGTCCCGATGCCCGAGGCGCCGGTGATGCGAAAGCCGCCAAGCTCGTCGGAGAAGGAGTAGGCGCCTGCCGCCCAGACCTTCACTTCGTCGGCGGCAGCGTGATGCGGCGCCAGCATCAGAAGGGCCAAAAGGAGCGCCCGGCGGATCCGGCCGGGCGGGAAAAGAAAGCGCGTCGATGAAAAGCCGGCTGGCCCAGGAATGCGCATGGCGTGAAGTATGGCCGATAAGCAAGCCGTCGAACAATTAAAAACGCGCGCTTCGCAGGCAATGCCGGGCGAAAAGCAGTCTTCCAGCCTCGCAATGCGCGACTTTTTGGCCAAAACGGCTTTGTCACGTATGCGCCGGTTTCCTGTCGTCAATTGATGCGCTATGCAGCGCGGGAGCCAGCAAGATACCCGAATGGGATAAGCCAGTGCGGAGGGGTTGATGAGCGACATCGAACGCGAAAGCATGGAATTCGACGTGGTTATCGTCGGCGCCGGACCGGCGGGCCTCGCCGCTGCCATCCGCCTCAAGCAGGTCAATCCCGAGCTTTCGGTCGTCGTCCTGGAGAAGGGCGGTGAGGTCGGCGCCCATATCCTCTCCGGCGCCGTTGTCGATCCGATCGGCATCGACCGGCTCTTGCCGGGCTGGCGCGATGAGGACGGCCATCCCTTCAAGACGCCGGTCACATCAGACCATTTCCTGGTCCTTGGTCCTGCCGGCTCGTTTCGCCTGCCCAACATGCTGATGCCGCCGCTGATGAACAATCACGGCAACTACATCGTCTCGCTCGGCAATGTCTGCCGCTGGCTGGCGACCAAGGCCGAGGCGCTCGGCGTCGAGATCTATCCGGGCTTTGCCGCTGTCGGCCTGCTCTACAATGAGCAAGGCGCCGTCACCGGCGTCGTCACCGGCGACATGGGCATCGAGAAGGACGGAACGCACGGTCCGGGTTTCGCACCCGGCATGGCGCTGATGGGCAAATATGTGCTGATCGGGGAGGGCGCTCGCGGCTCGCTCGCCAAGCAGCTGATCGCCAGATACAAGCTTTCCGATGGCCGCGAACCGGGCAAATATGGCATCGGCCTGAAGGAACTCTGGCAGGTCAAGCCGGAGAACCACCGGCCGGGCTTGGTCCAGCATTCCTTCGGCTGGCCGCTTGACTTGAAGACCGGCGGCGGCTCGTTCCTCTACCACCTCGAGGACAATCAGGTGGCGGTCGGCTTCGTCCTCCACCTCAATTACAAGAACCCCTATCTGTCGCCGTTCGAGGAATTCCAGCGCTTCAAGACCCATCCGGCGATCAGCGGGACTTTCGACGGCGCCAAGCGCCTCGGCTATGGCGCGCGCGCCATCACCGAGGGCGGCTGGCAGTCGGTGCCGAAACTCTCCTTCCCCGGTGGTGCGCTGATGGGATGTGCGGCGGGCTTCGTCAACGTGCCGCGCATCAAGGGTTCGCACAATGCCGTGCTGTCCGGCATGCTGGCGGCCGAGCATGTCGCAGAGGCGATCGGTGCCGGGCGCGCCAACGACGAACTCGCTTCCTACGAGGAAGCCTGGCGCGCGACCGACATCGGCAAGGATTTGAAGAAGGTGCGCAACGTCAAGCCGCTGTGGTCGCGCTTCGGCACCATCGTCGGTGTCGGCCTCGGCGGCCTCGACATGTGGCTGAACACGCTGTTCGGTGTCTCGCCCTTCGGCACGCTGAAGCATGGTAAGGCCGACTATGCGACGCTCGAGCCTGCCGCCCAGCACAAGAAGATCGCCTATCCGAAGCCCGATGGCGTGCTGACCTTCGACAGGCTGTCCTCGGTGTTCCTGTCCAACACCAATCACGAGGAAAACGAGCCGGTCCACCTGCTTGTAGGCGACATGGAACTGCAGAAGCGGTCCGAGCACGATGTCTTTGCGGGCCCCTCGACGCGCTACTGTCCGGCCGGGGTTTACGAGTGGGTCGACAAGGATGGCAATGCCGCCGCCGATCCCACGGCCAAGGATGTGCGCTTCGTCATCAACGCGCAGAACTGCGTCCACTGCAAGACATGCGACATCAAGGACCCGAACCAGAACATCAACTGGGTGCCGCCGCAAGGCGGAGAAGGCCCGGTCTACCAGGGCATGTAGGCCCGCGCCGGCCACAGCGTGCAAAGACCCCGACGACGGCTCGGGGTCTCCCGTGGCATGTGAAACATTAGGACTGTTGAAACTGCCGCACGCTTATGGTTCCATTCCTTGACGATAAGGAGATGGCCAATGCGCCTGGCGGTTCTGGCATGCCTTGTGGCGATCGGTGCGCTGTTCGGTTTGGCTTCGGCGGCCCCGGCCGGCACCAGGGTGGTGGTCAAGACGCGGACCTACGACATCACCGGGAACACGGGGCTGGCGCTGATGCAGGCTATGGACCGCAAGGGGCCGAAGCACGGCTTCATGACGCATGCCATCGCGCTGACCGGCTACGCAGTGGACTGGGACCTTGACACCAGCCAGGACAATGGCGTTTGCCGCTTGCGGCGTGCCAACGGCACGCTCAATCTCTTCTATACGTTTCCGCGTGTCGCCTCGGCCACCACTCCGACGCTCCGGAAGCGCTGGACGCGGTTCTTCGCCGGCGTCCGCGCCCATGAGGAAACCCATGGCCGCATCGCCAGGGAGATGATGCGGGCCACGGAAAGATCGATCTCCGGCCTCAGGATTGCCGACGACCGGTTCTGCTACAAGACACGTCGCGAGGCACAGCGACGTATCAAGGCCACCAATGCCGCATATGAGGCCAAGCAGCTCGCTTTCGATGCGCGCGAGCATCGCGATGGCGGCCATGTCCAGCATCTCGTCATCGCTTTGGTCAGGCCCTGATCCTTCAGCCTGGCGTCTTGCCGGTCTGGCTTATGGCCGCGGTCGCGGTTTCATGTTCGTCGAGCGGCTTTTGCTGGTTCAGCCTGAGTGAGAACTCCACCATGACCGGGAGGTGATCCGACCCCGTGTCCTCCAGCCGTGTCGCGGAATGGATGGTCACGCCGCCCTTGCTGAAAACCTGGTCGATCGGCAGGCCGGCGAAGCGCCGCAGCAAGTCCGGCAGCTTGATGTGGATCCAGGTCGGGCCGGCGGACGGCATCACGGTCAGCCCGCCAAGCGCCGCGACCCGCCGCACGGCGGCACTCCACGGCGCGGCATTGCAGTCGCCCGCCATGATGGCCGTCTCGCCGAGCGCGGAAAGCGGCTCCGTCAACTCGCCGATCTGCCAGTACTGCTCGCGTGGCCACGGCCAACTGAGATGGATCGCGGCGACATCGACGTCGATGCCGCCGAAGTCGACGGTCGCTGTCGCCATGGCGCCGCGCCTTTCGCAACGCGCCTCGGTGTCGGCGGCAAAGGGCCGCCGCGAGAGCAGCGCGACGCCGAATATGCCGTTGGGATAAGGACAGAGGATCCGGTATGGATAGGCGCTGCTGATATAGCCAAGCTCGGTCGCCCACATCGCCGATACCTCGTCCAGGGTGATCACGTCGGGATTGGTCCGGCCGATCAGCGACAGCACCTTCTTCGGCGTCGGATTGTCGTAGCGCAGGTTCATCTGCAGCAGCTTGTAGATCGCGCGGTCTTCGTTCTTGGCTTCATAGGCGGCCTGAACCGGCCACAGGCGGGAGAAGGACAGCGACCCGGAAGTGGTGGCGAAGGCCGCCACGGCAAAAAGCAGTGCCACGGCCGCCTGCAGGCGAAATGTCGTGGCCAGCAGCGGCAGTGCGCAAAGCGCCATCAGCACGGCAAGGTGGACGCGGAAATGCGAGAAGGAATCGAAGGCGGGATGCAGCGTTCCGAAAAACCCGGCCACCAGCGCGATCGAACAGGCCAGCATTGCCAGGAATGCAACCGAAATCAGCAATGTCCCGAAGCTCGCTCTCTCCATGCCGCCTGCTTATCGGCAGAAATGCGGCCCAATCAAGATGAGAAATGCCTACGCGATGCGTGGTATCGGCCTACTGGAACGCCGTTTCCGAAAAACTTCTGAGCTTGCGCGAATGCAACCGCTCCATCGGCATTTCCGCGAGCTTCTCCATCGCCCTGATGCCGATGGTCAGGTGCTGCGCCACCTGGCGCTTGTAGAATTCGGTCGCCATGCCGGGCAGCTTCAACTCGCCATGCAGCGGTTTGTCCGAAACGCACAGCAGCGTGCCGTAGGGAACGCGGAAGCGGAAGCCATTGGCGGCAATCGTCGCCGATTCCATGTCGAGTGCGATGGCGCGAGATTGCGACAGACGCTGGACCGGGCCACGCTGGTCGCGCAGTTCCCAGTTGCGATTGTCGATGGTGGCGACGGTGCCCGTGCGCATGATGCGCTTCAGGTCGTAGCCGGTAAGGCCGGTGACTTCGGCGACGGCTTCCTGCAACGCCACCTGGATCTCGGCCAGCGGGGGGATCGGCACCCAGACCGGAAGATCGTCGTCCAGCACATGGTCCTCGCGCACATAGGCATGCGCCAGCACATAGTCGCCCAGCGCTTGGGTGTTGCGCAGACCGGCACAGTGGCCGAGCATCACCCAGGCATGCGGCCTTAGCACCGCAATATGGTCGGTGATGGTCTTGGCGTTGGAAGGCCCGACGCCGATATTCACCATGGTGATGCCGCCATGTCCCGATTTCTTCAGGTGATAGGCCGGCATCTGCGGCAGGCGCGGCGGTGCAACGCCTTCGCTGGGCGCGCTTTGCCCGCTCTTGGTGATGACATTGCCCGGCTCGACGAACTCCGTGTATCCGCCGCCGCCATTGGCCATCAGGTCGCGGGCGCGGGCGACGAACTCGTCGATATAGAACTGATAATTGGTGAACAGTACGAAGTTCTGGAACTGCTGCGGCGTGGTCGCCGTATAGTGCGACAGCCGGTGCAGCGAATAATCGATGCGCTGCGCCGTGAAGGGCGCCAGAGGCCTCGGCTCGCCAAAGGCGACTTCGAAGGTGCCGTTGGCGATCTGGTCGTCGGTGCCATCGAGATCCGGCACGTCGAACAGGTCGCGGATCGGCCGCTTGATGCGCTCTGCCGTCGCGCCGTCGACATGGGTGCCTTCAAGGAAGGCGAAATGCAGCGGGATGGGTGTGGTCGATTCCGACACCGTGACCGCAACCCCATGATTGCGCATGATCAGGCGCAACTGCTCGACGAGGTAGCTTTCGAACAGGCCCGGCTGGGTGATGGTGGTGGAAAAATGCCCAGGCGTCGGCATATGGCCATAGGCCTGGCGCGAGTCGATCTGGGTGAATGAGTTGGTGGTGACGCCGATCTCCGGATAGAAGGCCCGGTAGCGCTTGCCATTGTCGCCACCTGCTGCCGCCAGCTCTGCGAAGGAGTCGCGCAGGAACTTGGTGTTGCGGTCGTAAAGCGCCTGCAGTGCCTTGACGGCTTTTTCGGCGCTATCAAAGCTTTGCCGGCCAAAAGGCTCCGGCATGACGACAGATTCGATGGCTTGTGGGTAGATTCGCTTTTCCATGGCTCAATATAGAGACTTGGATCGGCACTTGGGAGGGGTGTCGCGACCGAAGGCGGCCAAAGCGCCGTTTTTCTTCAACCGCGCTGCAGGCTGACTAGGAGCACAAAGCCGACGCCGGACTTCTTCAGGGCAGGTGCGTCGATCGTCGAGCCGGCATCGGAGCGCATCATCGGCACGGCCAGAACCGGAGCGGCCAGAACCGCCAGGATAAGCGCCGCCCGCGGCAGAAGCCGAAGGGTCTTGAGAGCGTTGGCGGCGATGCGGTTCATGGTGTTTCAGCTTTTCTTTTCGAGGTCTTGTTTCTTTGTTCAGTTGCGAAGATGGGTGGGCAGGCGAGGCGGCAGGTTCTGGAACTGGCTTCGTCCCAGGCGCGGGCCGGACGGCCCGCTTCGGCGACGAGGATGGCGAAGAACATTCCAAACAGGCTCACCAGCAGGCAGACGATGGTGAAGCGGCGAGCAAGCATTGGGTCGGTCTCCTTCAACACGCCGGAGAATGCCCTGATGCAACTGAACCGGCTCTGATGCCGGCGTTCATCTGCGGTTCAAGATGGTTGACGGGGCTTCGACGGCGCCGGCGTCGGTTTGGATAGCCGCCGGCGGGTATCGAGCATCACCGGCGCAGGATGTGTCGACAAAACGAAAACGGGGCCCGTCGGGGCCCCGTCATCATGTCGTAAGGGTGCGGTCGATCAGAGCTTATGCCAGGTCTGGCTCTTGCAGATCAGTCCGCCCAGCACGCAGCCGCTCATCTTGAGAGAGCTGCCCGACAATGTCGCCTTGCCCGAATAGGTCCTGTCGTTTGCCGGATCGGTGATGTTGCCGGCATATTTGTTGTCGCCCGTCGCCTTGAGCGAGCCGATGGTCTTGCCGGCATATTTCCCGGACCTGAGGGTGATGGAAAACGAGCCGCCGCCGGCGATGGCCGCGGTTTCGCCGGCCTGCGTCTTCCAATTGCCTTCGATCGGATCGGCCCATGCCGCACCCGCCACGATCAATGTGGCCGCAAGGGCCAGGCTCAGTTTTCGAAACATGTCTTCCTCCCTGTGGATGTCCGGCCGGATGCTCCGCCTCGCCGGTCTGCCGCTTACGCAAACGTAAGCTAATCCAGCTCCCGGCAAAACAAAAGCGGTGCCGTAGCGGAAGACTTTGGGATTTTGAAGCCGCCTGAAAGCGCCTCCTCGACGACGAAATGAAACGTTCGGCGCATCGCCTTTGTCTGCCGTGGTTAGCGAAGTCTTGCCTCCGCGTGAGAAAACTCTCGTCAAATTTGACGCAAGCAGGCTGAATTGCTGGGTTTGTATCCTTAACGATTTTCGGCGTTTACCTCTTGTTTTAGCTTTGTTTTCCTCAAATTAAGCACGCCATTTAACGACGGATTCAAGCCTGCACGGCATTCTCGAAAGCATCGGAAGAGCAGCCGGCAAGACGAAAGAAGGCAGCTCTCGGGAGCCTGACAGGGGCCGGAAAACAGGGGATTGAAATGGCACGTTTTGAAATGCTTGAAGCAGGTTTCGGCGCCATGGGAGCAACTGCCCAGGCCGACATCCTTTTCGAACTGGGCATGATGTATGCGACCGGCCGCGATTGCGAGACCGATGTCGTTGCCGCCCACAAATGGTTCAACATCGCCGCAATCAAGGGCTCGGCCCGCGCTGCCGAACTGCGCTCGGAAATGTCGGCCGCCATGTCGAAGGTCGAGATCGCCACGGCGCTGCGCGAAGCCCGCGAATGGATGACCATGCACTGAAATCTGCCGATCGCAGACAGGCTATCAACGACAGGGAAGCTCCGGGATCAAGACCGCACAGACGGCCAGACCCGGCGGAACGAAGGCCGCGCAAGACGGTCACGGTGTCAAGAAAGAGAACGCGGCAGGCCGCAAGGCCCAGTCGTGCGCGACACAGGGAAGCTGAGCGGGATTTTTAGGCGGGGGGCGCCTGGAGATTGCTCGACGGGCAAAAAAGCCACGACCAGCCGGAACAAGGCTGGCGTGGCTTTTTGCGTGGATGACGTCTCGCAGGCCCAATCGAGCGGCGCCAATGCGCCTAGACAGGCCGAATGAAGGATGAAATTGTCCGGCCTCTCTGGAAGAAGCGCGGCCGGGGCGGCCGCGCGTGAGTGGAGGAGTTCTACCATCATGAAAAAATTGAGTATTTTGAACGCAGCCATATTCGGCCTGATGATGAGCACGCCGGTCGCATTCGCCGACGACATCACCTTTGCGGTGATCGGCCCGATGACCGGACAGCTCGCCACAATCGGCGATCAGTTCAAGCAGGGCGCACAGGCCGCTGCCGACGCGATCAACGCCGCTGGCGGCATCAACGGGTCGATGATCAAGCTCGATATCGAAGACGACCAGTGCGACCCCAAACAGGCCGTTTCGGTTGCCAACCGCGTCGTCGCCGATGGCGTCAAGTTCATCGACGGCCATGCCTGCTCGGGTTCGAGCATTCCGGCCTCGGCCGTCTATGCCGAAGCCGGCGCGCTGATGATGAGCCCGGCTTCTTCCAACCCGGTGCTGACCGACGCGGCCGCCAAGGCCGGCTGGCCGACGATCATGCGCCTTTACACGCGTGACGATGCGCAGGGCGCCTTCATCGGCCCATGGATCGCCAAGAAGTTCGCCGGCAAGAATGTCGTCGTCCTGCACGACAAGAGCGCCTACGGACAGGGCGTGGCTGATGCCGTCAGGGCGACGATGAATGCCGGCGGCCTCAAGGAGGTCTACTATGACGGCATCAACGCTGGCGAGAAGGACTATTCGGCTCTCGTCACCAAGCTCAAGGACTTGAAAGCCGACGTCGTCTATTTCGGCGGCTACCATCCTGAAGCTGGCCTGATCCTGCGTCAATCGGCGGAACAGAACCTGAAGTTCCAGCTGATCATGCCGGACTCCATCGCCTCGCCGGAATTCTGGCAGGTTGCTGGCCCGGCTGGCGAGGGCACCATGTTCGTCTTCCCGTCGGATCCACAGGCAAAGCCGGAAGCCAAGGCAGCCGTCGAGAAGATCAAGGCCGGCGGCTTCGTGCCCGAGGGCTTCACGCTGTTCTCTTACGCCACCATCCAGGCTTTCGCCGAAGGCATCAAGCGTGCCGGCAGCGACGACCCGGCCAAGGTTGCCGAAGCGTTGAAGAACGGCACGCCGATCAGCACCGTTGTCGGTGATGTCACCTTCGACGAGAAGGGCGACCTCAAGAATGCCAGCTACGACATCAACCAGTGGCATGACGGCAAATACGCGCCGATCACGCAGTAATCGCCGACTTGGCGACCGAGTAGCGTAGAGAAATAGCCGGGTTCGTCCCGGCCATTTTCTTGTTTGCCCTGTCGTTGGCCTTCCGAACCGTCAGCTCACTGCTGTGGTCGCGGCGTTGTGCTCCTCGACGAACCGCACCAGCACCGTCCCGTCGGTCACCTGCGCGCCCTCGGTGGCGATCTCGGCGATCACGCCGTCATGCGGCGCGGCGATGGTGTGCTCCATCTTCATCGCCTCGAGGATCAGCAGCGGCTGGCCCTTGATCACCGTATCGCCCTTTCCCACGCGCACCAGCTTGACCAGTCCAGGCATCGGCGCACGCAGGCTGCCGGTGCTTGCCGCCGCCTCATCGGCCCGTGCCAACGGGTCCGGCACGGCGAAGGTGTAGCCAACGGCGCCTTCGAACACGGTGATGTGGCCTGGCCAGCGGGCGAGGCGTGGCGCGGCGCGAAAATCATGCGAATTGGTATCGTCATAGGGCTTGTCCAGCGCGACCTGGAAGCGCCCATCCGGCCGCACCGAAACCTTCGCCGCGATATCGTCTTCACCGAACTTCAGCCATGTGCGTCGCGCCACGCTGTGGAAATGGGCATAACCGGCAAGCGCCGCCCACGGGTCGTCGGATAGCGGCGTTGCCCCGGCGCCGGAGGCCGCGACTGCGGCCGCGGCTATGGTTTCTCCGCTTGGCGGCGCGACCTCGGTCAGCGCCGTCTGGTACCTGGCGATCAGGCTGGTGTCGACGTCGCCTGCGGCGAAATCCGGATCGGCGGCGAGAGCGGCAAGAAAGGCGGTGTTGACGGTCGAGCCGGCGATCTCGGTCCGGGATAGCGCCGCGCCAAGCGCTTCCAGAGCCGCCTGGCGGTCCGTGGCGTGGACGACCAGCTTGGCGATCATCGGATCGTAGTACGGCGAGATGGCGTCACCCGCCCGCACGCCGGTCTCGATGCGCATCGTGGCGCCTTGCGGGGCCGCGTCTGGAAATCTCAGATGATGCAGCGTGCCCGTTGCCGGCAGAAAACCTTTTGCCGCGTCCTCGGCATAGATGCGCGCCTCGAAGGCATGGCCGGTAAGCGCGATCTCGCTTTGCGTCTTGGGCAGCTTTTCGCCGCTGGCGACCCGCAACTGCCACTCGACCAGATCGGTGCCGGTCACCATTTCGGTGACCGGATGTTCGACCTGCAGGCGGGTGTTCATCTCCATGAACCAGAAGCGGTCGGCTTTCAGGCCCTGCGAGGCATCGACGATGAACTCGATGGTGCCGGCGCCTGAATAATTGATCTCCTTGGCGGCCTTCACCGCCGCATCCGTCATCGCCTTGCGCAAAGCCTCGGTCATGCCGGGCGCGGGCGATTCCTCGATCACCTTCTGGTGGCGGCGCTGCGCCGAGCAGTCGCGCTCGTAGAGGTGCACGGCGTTGCCGAAATTGTCGCCGAACACCTGCACTTCGATATGGCGCGGCTTGTCGACATATTTTTCGACCAGCACACGGTCGTCGCCGAACGCAGCTTTCGCCTCGCGCCGCGCGCTGGACAACGCCTCGGAAAACTCATCGGGATGCTCGACCCGGCGCATACCCTTGCCGCCGCCGCCAGCGCGTGCCTTGATCAGCACGGGATAGCCGATCTCGCGTGCCTTGGAGGCAAGTAGCACGATCTCCTGCGCCTCGCCATGGTAGCCCGGAACGACCGGAACGCCGGCTTTTTCCATCAGACGCTTGGCCGCGTCCTTCAGCCCCATGGCACGGATCGAGGCCGCCGACGGGCCGATGAAAATGAGCCCCGCCGCCGTCACCTGGTCGACGAAATCGGGATTTTCCGACAGGAAGCCGTAGCCGGGATGAATGGCTTGTGCGCCGGTAGCCAAGGCCGCGGCGATGATCTTGTCACCGCGCAGATAGCTTTCGCCGACGGGCGAGGGGCCGATATGCACCGCCTCGTCGGCCATCTCGACATGCAGGGATCTCGCGTCGGCATCCGAATAGACGGCGACAGTGCGCACACCCAGTTCCCGAGCCGTGCGGATGACACGACAGGCGATCTCGCCGCGATTGGCAATCAGGATCTTGGCAAACATGGAGCCTCCGCATGTAAGGCTCGGAGTCCATGGGAAGCAGGGCGCTTGAACACCCCTCTCTGTCCTGCCGGCCCCCGCAAGGAGGGAGATTGGCAGCTTTGCCCTCGCTGCGAACTTTCAATGTTGGAATTTGGCGAAAGCGATAGCGACAGTCGATCTCCCCCCATGCGGGGGAGATGTCCGGCAGGACAGAGGGGGGTACTGTCCAGCGAGCCATTCCAGCCCTCGGCGTAGACCTCTCCCTTACCAAGGGAGTGCTCTACCTTGCGGTCGGTAGTATCTATTTCGATGACGAAATTGCGCAGCCGCCACTCGCGGTCTTGAGCTTCCACCGTGTCAAGCCGGCCTGGCAATTGCGCAGCGCCGTCTCTTCCGCCGCCTTCTGGGACGGCGCGTTGAGCTTCGTCCCGCAGACAATGTAGAGGTCGACGACACGCGAATAAAAGGTTGTGGCGTAGGCCGAATGGCCGCTCGCCGCGACGTAGCCCTTGTAGGCAACGTTGCATTCGCCCGAACCCAAGGTCGGCGGAAAACGCACGTCTCCCTTGCGTCCCGCGAGCGATTCCGCCGAGCCGATGCCGGTCGATGTTAATATTAGAAATACAGAAAGTATCGAAGCAGCCGTTCCCTGGCAATATTTCAGTTTCATTTCCAGCCCGTCCCCATTGCCCCATGCTGGATAAGCAGTATCGAATATTTTGCCTCGCCGCCAGTTCACTGTTTGAGATTCGAAGCCGCCTATGCTGATGAATCGGTTGGTCCATACAGTTCAGCCTTTTCGCACGGCAGCAACGGCCTGCTGGTATAGTTCCGCCGTTTGTCCGTCGAAGTTGACCGTCCATTCTCACATCCGAAACACGCCGAAGCGCGTGTCCTCGATTTCGGCGTTGAGCGCAGCGGACAGGCTGAGCGCCAGCACGTCGCGGGTCTTCGCAGGGTCGATGATGCCGTCGTCCCAGAGGCGTGCGGACGAATAGAGCGGATGGCCCTCATGCTCGTATTTCATCAGGATCGGCTTCTTGAATTTCGCCTCTTCCTCGGCGCTCCATTCCCCGCCCTTGCGCTCGATGCCTTCGCGCTTGACCATGGCAAGCACCGTTGCTGCTTGCTCGCCGCCCATCACCGAGATGCGGGCGTTCGGCCACATCCACAGGAAGCGCGGCGAATAGGCGCGGCCGCACATGCCGTAATTGCCGGCGCCGAACGAACCGCCGATGATGATCGTCACCTTTGGCACGCGGGCGGTGGCAACGGCCATCACCAGCTTGGCGCCGTCCTTGGCGATGCCGCCTGCTTCATATTTTCGACCGACCATGAAGCCGGTGATGTTTTGCAGGAAGACCAATGGGATCTTGCGCTGGCAGCACAGTTCGATGAAGTGCGCCCCCTTCAGCGCGCTTTCGGAAAACAGCACGCCGTTGTTGGCGATGATGCCGACCGGCATGCCATGGAGATGGGCAAAGCCGGTGATCAGCGTGGTGCCGTAATTCTGCTTGAACTCGTCGAATTCGGAACCGTCGACGATGCGCGCAATCACCTCGCGTGCGTCATAGGGCTGGCGCAGGTCGGTCGGCACGATGCCGTAGAGTTCATCCGCCGGATGAAGCGGCGGAATCGATCTCTGTAAGTTTAGGCTTACAGTCTTGTTCCGATTCAGGTTTTTGACGATGCGGCGGCAGATGGCGAGCGCATGGTCGTCGTCCAGCGCATAGTGGTCGGCAACACCGGAGAGCCTGGTGTGCACATCGGCGCCGCCGAGATCCTCGGCGCTGACATCCTCGCCGGTCGCTGCTTTCACCAGCGGCGGACCGCCGAGGAAGATGGTCGCCTGGTTGCCCACCATGATCGTCTCGTCGGACATCGCCGGCACATAGGCGCCGCCCGCCGTGCAGGAACCCATGACGCAGGCGATCTGCGGAATGCCGGCTGCCGACATGTTGGCCTGGTTGTAGAAGATGCGGCCGAAATGCTCCCGGTCGGGAAACACCTCGTCCTGATTGGGCAGGTTGGCACCGCCGCTGTCGACGAGGTAGATGCAGGGCAGATTGTTTTGCAGTGCGATCTCCTGCACGCGCAGATGCTTCTTTACCGTCAGCGGATAATAGGTGCCGCCCTTCACCGTGGCATCGTTGACGACGACCATCACCTCGGTGCCTTCGACGCGGCCGATGCCGGCGATCATGCCGGCCGAAGAGATCTCCTCGCCATACATCGACCATGCCGCGAACTGGCCGATCTCGAGGAACGGCGAGCCGGTGTCGAGCAATTGCGCCAGGCGCTCCCGCGGCAACAGCTTGCCGCGCGAAACATGCCGCTCACGCGCTTCCTCCGAGCCGCCGCGCTCGACGGTGGCCGCCTTCTCCGCAATGTCGGCGACCAGCGCCCGCATGCGCTCGGCATTGGCATGGAATGCTTCGGAGGAGGGGGATATCTGGGTTTGCAGCGTAGCCATGCTATACCCCTTCCGCCATGATCTCGCGGCCGATCAGCCAGCGGCGGATTTCGCTGGTGCCGGCGCCGATCTCGTAGAGCTTGGCGTCGCGCAGCAGGCGGCCGGTCGGATAGTCGTTGATGTAGCCATTGCCGCCAAGCAGCTGGATGGCGTCGAGCGCCATCAGCGTCGCCTTCTCGGCGGCAAACAGCACGCAGCCGGCGGCATCCTTGCGCGTCGTCTGGCCGCGATCGCAGGCGGCGGCAACGGCATAGACATAGGCGCGCGCGGCATTCATCACCGTGTACATGTCGGCCAGCTTGCCTTGCACCAGCTGGAACTCGCCGATCGCCTGGCCGAACTGCTTGCGCTCGTGCACATAAGGGACTGCCACGTCGAGGCACGCCGCCATCAGGCCGATCGGGCCGCCGGCAAGCACGGTACGTTCATAGTCGAGGCCCGACATCAGCACTTCGACGCCGCGCCCTTCCTCGTGCAGCACATTGTCGAAGGGCACCTCGACATCCCTGAACACCAGTTCGCCGGTGTTGGAGCCGCGCATGCCGAGCTTGTCGAGCTTTTGCGCCACGGAAAACCCGGCAAAAGCCTTCTCGACGATGAAGGCGGTGATGCCGCGCGATTTCAGGTCCGGGTCGGTCTTGGCGTAGACGACCAGGGTCCCGGCGTCAGGCCCGTTGGTGATCCACATCTTGGTGCCGTTGAGCACGTAGCGGTCATTGCGCTTTTCGGCACGCAGCTTGAGCGAGACGACGTCCGAGCCGGCGCCGGGTTCCGACATCGCCAGCGCGCCGACCCGCTCGCCCGAGCACAGTGGCGGCAGGAATTTTTCCTTCTGCGCCGTCGTCGCCCAGCGGTTGATCTGGTTGACGCAGAGATTGGAATGGGCACCGTAGGAGAGGCCGACCGAGGCCGAAGCGCGCGAGATTTCCTCGACGGCGATCACATGCGCAAGATAGCCCATGCCGCTGCCGCCGAAATCGGGATCGGCCGTGATCCCAAGCAGGCCGAGCGCACCGAGTTCACCCCACAGATGCGCCGGGAATTCGTTCGAGCGATCGATGTCGGCGGCGATCGGCGCAATGCGATCCTGGGCGAAGCGCCGCACCATGTCGCGCAGCGCCTCGATCTCCTCGTCATGCCCGAAGCTGAGCGTGTTCGTGTACATGCTTTTCCTCCTGCCGCATGACCCCGAAAATCGACTTCGATTTTCGGGGTCATGCGAGAAATCAAAATGCTACAGCGTCCTTTGCGCGTCCGAAGGGACGCGCGGCGCTGTAGGCGTCGATCTTCGCGCCGACGAGCCGCATTGTCATTGAAAGATATGTCGCCGTGACTTCAGCGATTGATAGCCGCTCGCCCGGCCGAAACCAGACGATGACGCCGGTCATCATCTGGATCAGCGCCATGGCCGTCAGCCCGGTGTCGTCGATGTTGAAGGCGCCCGTCTCGTCGCCGTCGCGCAGGATGGCGCGCAGTTCCTTCTCGTAGGCTGTGCGCATGCGCAGGATCTGTGTCAGCCGTTCGGGCGACAGGCTGCGCAATTCCATGTTCGACACATGCGTGGCGTGCCGTCGCTCGATGTGAAAGGCGATGTGATTGCGCACATAGGCGGAGAGCAGTTGCGCCGAATCTGCGTTCGCCGGGCGGGCTGCCTCCCATGCTGTGGCCAGATCTTCCATGTGCTCGCGCATCAGCGTGAACAGAAGCTCTTCCTTGGTTGGAAAGTAGCGGTAGAGCGCAGCCGCCTGGACGCCGACCTCGGCGGCAAGCTGGCGCATCGACATCGCCTCGTAACCAAGGCGCGCGATGAGGTTGACCGCCGCCCCACGGATGGTCGCTTCGGTCTTTTCGCCATCGGACCCCGTGGTGCGTGCCATGTCAGCTCCTCTGCGGAGCAATAATAAAACGAACGTTCAATTAATTCAAGGCGCCCGATCCAAATTCACCTTCATGCAACGATCCTGAACCCAACAGAGGCGTTTTCTGCCACCAGCTCCTCGATGTCGACCTTGGAAACCGAAGCTCCGGCCGGCCCTTCCCAGAGGCACTTGATCATTGTCGAGACCGCTTCATCGAGGCCTGCAACTTGCGTCGTTACGGACCCATCCGCTTCATTGCAAACCCAGCCCGCAAGACCAAGGCCTGTGGCCTCATCCCGGGCCCATGCTCTGAAGCCGACGCCTTGCACATTGCCGTAGATGCGCGCCTGCACTTTCCTGCGATGACCAGTCATGAATCTCTCCAAGCCTGTCTCGTTAAAATCTGGTGCATGGCTCAGGGAATGCAACATGAGAATTGCGCGCACGACGCAATAGCTGGGCCCTCTGGCTTTGAAATTTAATTGACTTAGTCCATTAAATTTGGAAAATGGAGCTGCCCTATTGGGGAGTTGGCCGCAGATGCTGGACGAGCGCAACGCATTGGTGGCCGATGTCAGGCGCTTCAATCGCTTCTACACGCGCACCGTTGGCCTTCTCGACGAGACGCTGACACAAAGTGCATTCACTTTGACCGAGGCGCGCGTGCTGTTCGAATTGGGTCACCGCAGCAACCCGGCTTCCGCCGAAATCGCCGGCGAGCGAGGTTTCCTGGCTGATGCTTTTCGGCTGGAGAATGGCCCGGCGGCCTCCGAAATATCAAGACAGTTGCGTGTCGATGCCGCCTATCTGACGCGGATCCTGCGCAAGTTCGCGGGCCAGGGGCTGACCGAGGCCAGAACGGACCCGGCTGACCGGCGCCGAAGGGTCCTCTCGCTGACCTCACGAGGCGAGGCAGCGCTTGCCAGACTGCAAGCGGCGGCCGATCGGGACACGGCGCGGCTGATCGAAAGCGTCCCCGACGACAGGTTGCATGAACTGCGCAGCGCCTTGCGCAAGGCGGGGGAATTGCTGGGCGACCCCACCCGTGAAAGCAGCGAGGTGACGTTGCGGCCGCATCGCGTCGGCGATGTCGGCTGGGTCGTGCAGCGCCAGGCCCAACTCTATGCCGAGGAATATGGCTGGACGATCGAGTTCGAGGCCATGCTCGCCGAGATCGGCGCCGATTTCATTCGCAATTTCGTGCCCGGCCGCGATTTCTGCTGGATCGCCGAGCGCGGTGGTCAGCCGGTCGGCGCGGTGTTCCTTGTTCATCAGGACGACAAGGTGGCCAAGCTGAGAATGCTGCATGTCGAGGCGTCGGCGCGCGGCCTCGGCATCGGCAAACGACTGGTCGCGGAATGCGTGAACCGGGCTCGAGCTTGCGGCTACACCAAGCTGGTGCTGTGGACCAACGACATCCTCGTTGCGGCGCGTGCAATCTACGAACGTGCCGGCTTCACGCTGGTCTCGCAGGAGCACCACCACAGCTTCGGCAAGGATCTGACCGGCCAGACCTGGGAAATGGATTTGTAGGCAGCTTTTGCTGCTGGGCTGCTTGCAGACGCGATTCTAGTTCCCCCGCGCCGTTGCCAGCGCGCCAGGCAACTCCTCGGCAAGAATATCGAGCTCGTGATCGAGGCCGACGCTGACGCGGATGCAGCGGTCGAGCCGTGGCACCATAGGCTTGCGGATGAAGACGTCGCGTGACAGCAGACCTTGCAGAACTTTCAGCGCGAAAGCGCCATCGCCGCAGCAATCGATGGTGACGAAATTGGTCGCCGATGCCAGTGGCTTCAACCCGTTCGCTTCGGCAATGCCGGCGATGCGTCGGCGGCCGGCCGCGACCCGCGTGACCACGCTTTGCAGATAGTCCTGATCGGCGAGCGCCTCGACGCCGGCGATCTGCGCCATGCGGCTGACGCCATAATGGTTGCGGATCTTCTCGAAGTCGCGGATCACCTGGGCCTCGGCGATCGCATAGCCGCAACGTATGCCCGCCAGCCCGTAAGCCTTCGAGAAGGTGCGCATGCGGATGACGTTTGGCCTGGAGATATCGATCGGCGGCATCGCCGAGGCCGGCCCGAGTTCGCCATAGGCCTCGTCGAGCACCAGCATGGTGGTTTCCGGCAGCGCCTCGATGAAGCGGATGATCTCGCTCGCCTCCCACCAGCTGCCCATTGGATTGTCGGGGTTGGAGAGATAGACCAGCGGGGCCTTGTCCTTGCGCACCGCCGCCAGCAGGCCATCCAGGCTTTCTTTGTCGTTCTCGTAAGGGACTGTCACCAGCCGCCCGCCGACACCGGCAATGTGGAAGTTGAAGGTCGGATAAGCGCCGAGCGAGGTAACCACCGCGTCACCAGGCGCGACATACATGCGTGCCACCAGGCTGAGCAGGCCATCTATGCCTTCGCCGACAACGACGTTCTCGGCCTTCACGCCGTGATGCGCGGCGACCGCCACCTTCAGATCGTGATTGTCGGGATCGCAATACATCCACATGTCGCCGGCGATCTCGGCCATCCGGGCGGTGACGCGCGGCGAGGGACCAAAGCTGCTCTCATTGGCGCCGATGCGGGCGCGAAAAGCGCGGCCACGCTCGCGCTCCTGCGCTTCGGGGCCGACAAACGGCACCGTCGAGGGAAGCGCTGCGATGAGCGGCATGAGGGGAGGGCGCTGGTGCATGGCGGAAGCTCGCTTGAAAGGGCCTTCTTGCTAGCGCGCCGGATGGGTCGGTGCAAGTTGCCGCTGGGCAGATCAGTAATGCTGGATTCTTTCGGCCGTTTTTGCTAGCGACACGCAATGAACAATCGTCTGCCGCCTGCCTGGTCCAAGCACATCAAGCCCGGTCCCGCGCCGAAACTCAAATTGCCGCAAGCCAATTTGCCGGTGGCAAATTCACCTTCACATGCGCAGGTCGATGAAGCGTTACTGCAACAGGCATACACTTTCCAGCAGGCAAAACGGCTCAACGAGGCTCAAGACCTGTGCCTTCGAGTTCTGTCGCGCACGCCAAATCATCCGCTCGCTCTATATATCCTGGGGACCATTTGCCTCGGCTACGACGATGAGGCGGCTTTGCGATATTTCGCCAGAGCCGTCGGGGAGGAACCGAAAAACCCTTACTACCACCTCAGCCTGGGCGAGGCCTATGTGAAGGTCGGGGAATATTCGTCGGCAATCAAGCATATGCTGCACGCGCTGCAACTGAAGCCGGATCTGGTCGATGCGCTTTGCGCATTGGGGCGCGCTTACAATGAATTTGGCAAACCCGACATGGCTTTGCCGGTCTACGAGAAGGCGCTGAAGATCAACCGCCATCACCCTAAGGTGCTGGTCGGACTGGCCAGCGCGCTAACCAGCCTGGGGCGCATGGACAGCGCCTCCGCCCACTTGAAGGAAACAATCAAGCGTCGCATCGCGGTTCCCGCTGCTTACAACGATCTTGTACAGACACAGAAGTTCACCGAAGAGCCGGTGGAACTCCAATCCATCCTTCTTGAACTCCGCAATCCCAAGCTTGATTCAGATGGCGCTCAGAAGCTTCATTTCGCTGCCGGCAAGGTGCTGAATGACCTCAAGCGCTATGAAGAAGCTTTCGATCATTTCAATGAGGCGAAAAAGGCTTCCGGCTACAAGTTCCACATCGAACTGTACCGTCGCTGGGTCGATTCGATGATTGAGACCTTCACGTCGGATATGTTGGTCGCCAGGGCAGGGTATGGAAACTCTTCGGACGCGCCGGTGTTCGTGGTTGGCATGCCGCGCTCGGGGACAACGCTCACGGAACAGATCTGCGGCAGCCATCCCGATGTTCATGGGGCAGGGGAACTCAGCAAACTTAGGCGGGTTGCAAATGCGATTGGCCTCAAAACGTCATCGGCTGGAGATCTGAGCCGGCCGATCATGTCGATCACGGCGGATATGTCCAGAACACTGGCCGAAGAGCATCTGTCCTATCTGACGGAACGAGCGCCTGCCGCACTTCGGGTGGTGGACAAGACGCCGCATAATTTTGAGCTGATCGGACTTATTGGTCTTCTTTTTCCTGGCGCGCGCATCATTCATTGCCGCCGTGACGCCATCGACAATTGCGTGTCTTGTTTTGTCCAGAACTTCAGCGAGGGACACAGCTACAATAGCGATCTGAGAACACTGGGCCTCTATTATCGCGAATATGACCGCCTGATGCGGCATTGGGATAAGATTTTTCCAGGCAGGATTTTCGAAAACCGCTACGAAACGCTGGTCGAGGATCAGGAGGCGCAGTCACGCCGCCTCATAGAGTACCTTGGGCTGCCCTGGGATGACGCCTGCCTGCGTTTTTTCGACAGGGATGGTTCGGTCAACACGCCCAGCCGCTGGCAGGTTCGCCAACCGATCTACAAATCGTCCGTCAAGCGCTGGAAGAATTATGAAAACGAAATTCAGACGCTGATTGATGCGTTGGGCGATCTAGCGGACAAATAGTCCAATCCGTAATTTGCCGACGAGCTTTGCGGGTGCATGCAATGCGTCCGAGACTTTCGCTGTTAATACCGAATCAGCACCGCATCCGATGGTCGTACAACGTCCTGAAAAAACCCGGCGGTTGCCCGCCAGGTTTCGATTTCGACAAGTCGAAATGTATTAGAACGAGCGCTGGAAGCGGAGCAGGCCGCCGACGCTGTTCTTCTTGTCGGCCGGAGTCCAGGCGACGTTATCCGTGCTGCCCTCATCGAACTTGCCGGCGTGAAGATAGTCAACTTCGGCCGTGACGGTGAAGCCGGGGACGATGTCATAGGCAACGTTCGCTGCGACGCCGACGTTCTTCCAGTCATCAGCAGACGCCTGAAGGTTGAACGAGGTCTTCTCGTTGAACTTGTAGGTGCCACCGCCCCAAACTGCCCAGTTGCCGCCCCACTGCTTGTAGAAGCCTCGACCGCCCGCGGGCTGATCGTAGGTCGGGTCGTTGAGGTTATCGTCGGTGCCATAGCCACCAATGATGAACAACGACAACTCGTTGGAAACGTTCACATCCAAGCGAACCTTGCCAGCGACTTCTTCGTAGTTGCTGTCATACGCAACGACACCGGTGATCGCGCCCCAGCCCTGGGTCCACTTCACGCCGCCGACGACATGGGGAACATAGCTGTCGATCGTGCCAACGCCATACTTGCCGTTGCCGAGATCGTCGACAGAGCCAGCGCCCGAGCCTTCTTCGAGCGAGAGCACGGCCGAGAAACCATTGCCTGCGTCGAAATAGTACTGGACGACGTTGGTGTCGAAGTCGCCGTAGGGAACCAGCGTATCCTGGATGACGTTGCCGGCGTAGCCGATGAACGTATCGAAGGCCGATTCGTCTTTACCGACGCGCAGACCGCCGAGTTGGATCCAGGCGAAGTTCAGCGATACGTCCTTGTTGTGCGCATCGTTCGGGCCAAAGTCGGGATCACCGTTGCTGTTGCCGAAATTGAAGCGGGTCTCGGTGTAGGTCTTCAAGGTACCGAGCTCGGTCTCCTGGCCGGTCCAGGTTTTGAGCGTGAAGCGGGTGTTCTTGTACCAGGCTCCCTGGTTCTTGCCGTCCTGCACGTCGTTGCTGCGAGCACCATCGAACGAGCCGACGTCGCCGGCGCCGATGTCATAACGGACATAGCCGCCGATGCGCAGGCAGGTTTCGGTGCCGGGGATGTAGAAGTAGCCAGCGCCGTAGACGTCGCAGATCTTGACGTATTCAGCGGGTTCCGGCTCGGCGACGACGACGGCGTCGGCGGCGCGCGCACCGGAAACTGCGATCAGGGCCGCAGCGGAGCCGAGGAGAAGGCTCTTGATGTTCATTTTCTGACCTCCAGTCAGAATCGAACGAAACAGCGGAACCGGCAAACCGCTTTTATGCGTTAAGTGATTGAGGCTCCAGGGTTTTTCGAAAATATACTGGATTTTCCGCCGTCGCGCGAACAATCACCAAAGACGTTTGCTGGCGAAAGCGTGTCCGGAGCCGGATTTGAGATAACGTTCGAACGAGGTCGCCTTGGCTCGATTCGAGAAGGCGATATAGGTGACGATCCGCCATGGCATGAACTTGGATGTATGGCTGGATTTTCCGGCGTTATGTTCGGCAAGTCGGCGCTTCAGGTCTGAAGTCACGCCGATGTAGCGCTCACCTTCCGTAGCCTTGCTTTCCAGCAGGTATACGTACCACACGAGCCACCCCCTTAACCAAGCGAGTATCCTGGCTCGGGGAAGGCGGCCCGCCAACCCCTGCTTTTGCTGGGATCGCACAGAGGTCTGGACTTGTCCTGCGAAGCGCACAGTGCAAGCAGAAAACCTTGTTTTTGCTAAGGTTTTAGGCCCTCCTTCGCCGAGGCTTCGGAGGGCATCCTGCTTCGCGCAGAGGTCTGGACTTGTCCTGCGAAGCTCGAAGAGCGAAGCAGGATGGCGGAGAGGATGGGATTCGAACCCACGAGAAGCTTTTGACCTCTACTCCCTTAGCAGGGGAGCGCCTTCGACCACTCGGCCACCTCTCCGTTGCGCCGGTGGATAAAGAAAAGCGCCGGCACAATCAACAAGCCCCAGCCATTATCTCGGAAAAGAAGTCATTATGTGGAAAAATAACAACGCAGCGAACCGCGGCTTTCCACGGATGCGGCGGTTCTGCGGCAGTTTCCTGGCTAGCGACTCGGGGGTTGGCCTTGATTCCGTCGGGCGGTCGCCGGATTCGCCCGCAAACAAAGGGTTGCGGAGGGGCAGATGGTTAACGAGAGCTTTCCGAGTGAGGCCAAATCGTGTCATTTGTGCAACAACGCCAGGGGATAGCATCCGAACAGCCCTTTCGCCGGTACGATCGTGGTTGAACGCCGCCGGCTCATGGGTAATGTCGATTTCGAAGGAGCGGCGCGGTGCGCATCTTTTTCGGTAGTGGGGATGGGGCAGGGAACGCTGTCCTTCAGCAAAGAATACCCAGACCCGTTTTTTAACTTTTGACTGGAGGTCAGAAAATGAACATCAAGAGCCTTCTCCTCGGCTCCGCTGCGGCCCTGATCGCAGTTTCCGGTGCGCGCGCCGCCGACGCCGTCGTCGTCGCCGAGCCGGAACCCGCTGAATACGTCAAGATTTGCGACGTCTATGGCGCTGGCTACTTCTACATCCCCGGCACCGAAACCTGCCTGCGCATCGGCGGCTATGTGCGTTACGACATCAGCGGTGGCGATGTCGGCTCGTTCGATGGTGCGAGGACCCTCGACGTGCAGGATGGCTCCGAGAACGATACCTGGCGCAAGAAGGCCCGCTTCACGCTGAAGACCTGGACCGGCCAGGAGACCGAGCTCGGTACCTTGAAGACCTACACCGAGACCCGCTGGAATTTCGGCAACCGCAACGACTATGCCACCAATGCCACCGACACTGACAATACTGCTGGCAACTCGGGCGTCTCGCTGAACTTCGCCTGGATTCAGCTCGGTGGCCTGCGCGTCGGTAAGGACGAATCGGCCTTCAACACGTTCATCGGCTACGCCGGCAACGTCATCCAGGATACGCTGGTTCCCTACGGCGATTTCGACACCAACGTCGTCCAGTACTACTTCGACGCGGGCAACGGCTTCTCCGCCGTTCTCTCGCTCGAAGAAGGCGCGGGCGGCGGCACAGATGGCTTCTACGGCAAGGGCACGATCGACAGCTACGTTCCGCACGTCGTCGGTGGTGTGAAGTGGACACAGGGCTGGGGCGCGATCACCGGTGTCGTTGCGTATGACAGCAACTACGAAGAAGTCGCTGGCAAAGTTCGCTTGGATGTGAACGTTTCCAATGAGTTGTCGTTGTTCATCATTGGTGGCTATGGTACCGACGACAACCTCAACGACCCGACCTATACCCTTGCGGCTGGCGGTCGCGGCTTCTACAAGCAGTGGGGCGGCAACTGGGCAGTTTGGGGCGGTGGCACCTACAAGTTCAACGAGAAGACCTCGTTCAACGCCCAGATTTCGTATGATGACTGGAAGAATCTCGGCATCGCTGCGAATATCGCCTATGACGTTGTCCCGGGCTTCACCGTGACGGCCGAAGTTGACTACCTCAACGCAGGCAATTTCGATGAGGCCGACTTCTCCAACTGGACCAATGCCGACAAGAAGAGCAACATTGGCGGCATGCTCCGCTTCCAGCGCTCGTTCTAAGGGCTGGTTCCTTACAAATAAAATCCAGCCCGGGCGCACAACGCCCGGGCTGTTTTGTTTCGTGACTGGATCAAGGCAAACGGAAGGATGGGGGTAACGGTAGCTGAATAAATCCGTGGGGTGATTTCGTGGGATCTGCTGATGGGCGGATGAAATCACAACTGCGTGATTAAAATCTCTTGAAAGGACGCTTCCAAGCGGGTAGGGCTGACCTATCCCACTCGGGGGTGTGGCAAATGATGACGAACGAAGCGATTCAAGAGGGCGAGTCCTCCGATCATTTTTCGATGTTTTCTTCTCAAAGTCCGAAGATTCGATATACCTACAACAAGATTAGAGAAGTAAAGTCGCATCGGGTCGGAGATCTTTTTTCAGCGTATCGGGACATATTATGGGATGATGGGCGGCATAAGTATAATGTCAGCTCGTTCATCGGCGAAATAGACGAGATTCTCCTTGGGGAGCGTTTCAGCGCCTTTGACCAAAGTACCCTGGACAACCTTATCGGCACCTTGCGCCAGCGCGGCAACAGCAACGCAACCATCAATCGAAAGATGGCTGCCCTGAGCAAACTGCTGCGCAAGGCTCACAAGATGGGAGATATCCACAGCCTGCCCGAGTTCCGCCGCCAGAAGGAGCGGGCGGGTCGGATTCGCTTCCTCGAAAGGGACGAAGAGGCGCGGCTGTTCGCCGCCATCAAGAGCCGCAGCGAGGATGCCTACAGACTGTCCGTTTTCCTGGTCGACACCGGATGCCGTCTCGGCGAGGCGCTTGGGCTGATCTGGAACGATATCCAGGAGCATCGCGTCAGTTTCTGGATCACCAAATCCGGCCGCAGCCGCACCATTCCAATGACCGAGCGAGTCAAGGAAGTCATCAAGCTGCCTCCCACTGAGGGTCGCCGGCCCAAAGGACCGTTCACCAAGCTCAGCCAGGCACAGTTTCGTGCCATCTGGAACGACGCGAAGGCCGAAGTCGGCCTCGGCGCCGACGATCAGGTGGTGCCGCACATACTGCGCCATACCTGCGCCTCGCGTCTTGTCCAGGGCGGCATCGACATCCGGCGCGTGCAGATGTGGCTCGGCCATCAGACGTTGTCGATGACCATGCGCTACGCGCATCTGGCCACCAACGATCTCGATGGCTGTGTCATCGTGCTGGAAACGCCTCGATCGACTCAGCCGGGCGGCAATCGCGCTGAAGGCTCCATGTTTTCTTCGCCCGTGACGACGCCTTCGTCGCCGACGGCAGGGCGGAAAAAGAGGGACGAGGCAGCCGCCGACGCAAAGGAGTCGCCGAAAGCGGCTCGGAAAAATTCAAAAGCCAAGTAGGCTGAAGAATTCTGCTTATAGTATTGTAGCTATCCCGTGACCTTGTTTGGTCATGGGATTTACGTGGGGATATTCTTCCGCTCGGCTTGGTCGAGAAAAGCGGCTATGTCGCTCGGCAGGCTGCCGGTATCGAGGAATGGCGCATGGCCCTGGCCCTCGACAGTGATCGTCTTCATCATGGAATGGCGCTCTCTCATCTGCTTGAGCGTGTCCATGGACAGCAATCTCGAATTGGCACCACGTATGGCGAGCAACGGGATGGCGGCCAACGCCTCGAATTGAGGCCATAGATCAGGCAGCTTCTGCGTCAGATCGAGGCTCGCCACGGTATCCACCAACTTCGGATCGAAATCCGGCACCAGCTCACCATCCGTTTCGCGGTAGAGAGCCCATGCCATCCGATCCCAATCGGGGCCGGCAAGGGCGGGGAAGTCTTCGCCATGCACGCTGCGCTGGGCGGCGGCCGCCTGTGTGCGGGTTTTCGGTGCCGGGTCGCGCTCGAGATAAGACTGGATATGAGCAAGTCCGGCCGTCTCGATCACCGGTCCGATGTCGTTGAAAACAATGGCTTTCAGGACGGATGGCCGCATCATCCCGAGCACATGGATGATCAGCCCGCCGCGCGAGGTGCCGATGAAGGCCGCTTCTCCGATGTTCAGCGCCGTCAGCCCGGCCAGGAGGTCGCCGGCCTCCACGCCGACATTGTAATTTTTGACGTCGGGATCATAGGCTGACTGCCCGCGCCCACGGTAGTCGAAGGCGATGACCTTTCGCGGAGTTGCCGCATCCGTCGACAGATAGAGCGCCAGCTCGTGAAAATCCCTGGCATTGCGGGTCAGGCCAGGCAGGCAGACAACCGGCCAGGATCCGGTATTGGCCTCACCATAGATGCGCGCATGAAGGCGAAGCCCATCGGGTGCGCTGAAGAAGAAGTCGGAGAAACTTTGCTCGCTTGCCATCGGAATGTTCGATCTCGCTGTACCGATCTGGACAGCTACAGGCGAGGGCAGGGATGGTCAAATGAAAGGCTCTTTTGCCTTCTCCCACAAGGGGAGAAGGACAGAAAGCCTCAACCCCGCCCGTTCACCAGATCCCCGACAATGTCGTATTTACCCGAAATACGCATCTTGTAGACTTCGTAATTCTCCATCACGCGCTGCACGTAACTTCTTGTTTCCGTGTAGGGAATCCGCTCGATCCAGTCGACGACCGCGTCGATGTCCTTGCCGCGCGGGTCGCCATATCTGGCCACCCACTGGCTGGCGCGGTTGGGGCCGGCATTGTAGCCGGCGAAGGTCAGCACGTAGGAGCCGTTGAAGCGGTCGAGCTGTTCGCCGAGGAAGGCCGAACCAAGCGTCGCGTTATAGCCGGCATCAGTGGTCAGCCGTGTTTGCGAAAACTGCAGCCCGGCCTTCTTCGCCAGTTGCCTTGCGGTTCCCGGCATCAGCTGCAGCAGCCCGCGCGCGCCGGCGCTCGATACGGCGCCGATGTTGAATTCGCTTTCCTGGCGGGCGATCGCATAGGCCAGCGCCTTGCCCGAGCCGGAAATGTCGGCCGAATCGGGAATGACGCCGAGCGGATGCGACAATGCGCCGACATCGATGCCGCGCGCCCCGGCGATCTTGCCGACTTTCAGCGCCATGAAATGGTTCCCTTGCTTTTCCGCAAGGACAGCCAGCAGCGCCAGTTCTCCCGGACTGGTCAACTGCCCGGCAAGGTCGCGATAGAGCGTCTCGGCATAGCGGTCGTAGCCCGCCTCCTGCAGCCGCTTGATGGCGCTGACGGCCTCGCGGCCGGCAAAATTCTGCCGGTCGGCTGCAGTTGGCGAGGGATAGACGATGTTCAGCGCCTGCCGGCCCACGCGTTCGGCGGCAAGCTGGCCGTAGAATGTCGTGCCATAGGCAGCGGCGCGCGCAAAATAGTCCTTGGCATTGCCCGGGCCGCCGACTTCCGCGGCACGGCCGAGCCAGTAATAGGCGCGCGACAGCGTCATCGGCCCCTGGGCGAGGTCGGCAATGCGGGCGAAATGCGTTGCCGCGGTTCTTGGGTCGTTGAGGCCGCGCAGCGCATACCAGCCGGCGTGGAATTCGGCGTCTGCCGCATTGGCGGCACTTTCGGCGGCGTGCGTCGCGACGATCCGGTAGGCTGTCTTCATATCGCCCTGGTCGACCAGTTCGCGCGACAGCACCCGGCGCTCGACCCACCAGGCATCCGGATCGACGAGAGCGTCGCGATCGGTCGGCGCCTGCATCACAATGGCGGCGGCCCCGGCAAAATTCTCTTGCTTGCGCAGATATTCGGCCTGCGCGAAGAAGTAGCCGGCCGAACGCTGCGCCGCCGGCACGGCCTTCAGCAGTTTGGCGGCGTTCTTGTCGCCTTTGTCGGCCGCCACCCAGGCCTCGGCGAGCTGCTGGCCACCGGCCAGGCCGGCGACGCGCAAGGCGGAATTCGCGCGGTCGGCATAGAACATGCGCTCCATACGAAAGCGGTGGTCGGTGGCCGGGATCAAGCTGCCGAATTCCTTGATCAGCGCCGCCTCGTCCCTGGCCTCCAGGATCGCGGTGCGCCAGAAGGGCGACAGCACCGAACGTGCCGCCTTGATATTGCCTGACGCCACATAGGCGCGGGCAAGAACCATCACGCCTTCGAACGTCTGCGGCTGGCTGCCATCGAACGCCCTGATAACGATGTCGGGGGCGGGATTTTCGCGATAGAGTGCGCGTTCGCTGTTTTTGCGTAGGACGACGGTGCCCGGCCAATTGGGCAGCATCTTGGCCGCAGCAGTGATATCGCCGCTCGGAATCTTGTCGCCGCCATAAAGCGCAATCGCCCAGGCAAGGATATGCTGGTCGAGCGACTGAGCGGGAAGGCCATCGCGCACACCACGAGCGCGGGGACTATCGCCCGCCGCCAACGCATCCAGCCCGCTTTTCAAGGGGGCGACGTCGGGCAAGGGCGGCTGTGGGGTCCTGCCCTGCAGGTCAGGCAGCGCAATTGCCGCGCCTGGCATCGGAATGGCTGAGGTGACCCGTACGTCCACGCTACCACTGATCGCCATGCCCGGCATCAGCGCGAGCGTGGCGCCAAGCAGCGCGAGAATGTGAGGCCGACCGCCCGGCATGATTCTTAAGTCTTTCCTTGTCTGGCATTCCACAAGCAGGCGAAGATGCCTCGAAGCCTAAACTTAGGTCGTGAAGAGCTCGTAAACAAAGAGTTAGCGAGGCCGTTCGAATTGCGTTTGCTGGCACCATGGCAATGCTTGCCGCGCAACCATGTCGAGACTATGGTGCGCCGCTTCGCTTTCGGCTAGAAGGCGCGCACGATAAACACCGATGCATGTCGCCCAAAAGTGGACACCGGTTTTGGGGCAACGGCATGCATGAACTAAAGATGCATGTCGCCCAAAAGTGGACACCAGTTTTGGGGCAACGGCATGCATGAACAAACAAGTCCCAAGGAGTTGGACGATATGCTGAGAGGCTCGCTTACTGCGCTCGTGACGCCGTTCGAAAAGAGCGGGCGTTTCGACGAGAAAGCCTTTCGCGCGTTCGTCGAATGGCAACTCGCGGAGGGCACGACGGGCCTGGTGCCGGTCGGCACCACCGGCGAGTCGCCGACGCTGTCGCATGACGAGCACCGCCAGGTCGTCAAGGTGTGTATCGAGGTGGCCAAGGGCCGCGTTCCGGTCGTCGCCGGCGCCGGCTCCAACAACACCGAGGAAGCGGTCGGCCTCGTGCAGTATGCCGAGAAGGCCGGTGCGGATGCTGCACTCGTTGTCACGCCCTATTACAACAGGCCGACACAACGCGGCCTGTACGAGCACTTCGCGGCGGTCGCCAGGGCGACCAAGCTGCCGATCATCATCTACAACATCCCGCCGCGCTCGGTGATCGACATGATGCCGGAGACGATGGGGCGGCTTGCGCACGACTTCAAGAACATTGTCGGCGTCAAGGATGCCACCGGCAAGGTCGAACGGGTCTCCGAGCAGCGCGCCACGTGCGGCATGGATTTTATCCAGCTTTCGGGCGAGGATGCTTCGGCGCTTGGATTCAACGCGCATGGCGGCGTCGGCTGCATCTCGGTGACCTCGAATGTCGCGCCGCGGCTGTGCGCGGAATTTCAGGAGGCGACGCTGTCCGGCGACAGCGCCAAGGCACTGGAATTGCAAGATCGTCTGCTGCCGCTGCACAAGGCGATCTTTATCGAACCTGGCGTTTCCGGGGCGAAATATGCGCTGTCGAAGCTGGGCAAGGTCGAAAATGTGCTGCGTTCGCCGCTAATGACGGTCGAACAGTCGACCGCCGACAAGATCGATGCGGCGATGAAGCACGCCGGCTTGATTAATTAGGGATGAGGCGCCACCTCTCCGCATCATGAATCAAGTCAGAAAAGCCGATCCCAACAACAAGACCGTTTCGGAAAACCGCAAGGCGCGGTTTTCCTATGAGGTGCTCGACACGGTCGAGGCCGGTCTGGTGCTGACCGGCACCGAGGTCAAGTCGCTGCGCCAGGGCCAAGCCAACATCCAGGACAGCTATGCCTCGGTCGAAGGCGGCGAGATCTGGCTGATCAACTCTTATCTGCCGGAATATCTGCAGGCCAACCGCTTCAACCATGAGCCGCGCCGGCGCCGCAAGCTGCTGCTCAACAAGCGCGAGATGGCGAAACTGTCGCAGAGTGTCGACCGCGAAGGCATGACGCTGGTGCCGCTGAAAATCTATTTCAACGACCAGGGTCGCGCCAAGCTGTTGCTCGCCGTCGGCCGCGGCAAGAAACTGCACGACAAGCGCGAATCCGAGAAGCAGCGCGACTGGTCGCGCGAGAAGGGCCGGCTCTTAAAAGAGCGTGGGTAGGCTGGGGCCATTCGCTTGACGAACCGGATTGTTCTTTTCGGTCTAGCGAGCCTGGTCTCGGTGTGCCTCATCACGGCAGGCGGCTATCTCTACTTCCGCACATTCTCGCCGGATCGCGATAAATATCCGGTCAGGGGCATCGACGTCTCCCATCATCAGGGCCAGATCGATTGGCGGCGCGTAGCCGCCGACGATGTCGCCTTTGCCGTCATCAAGGCGACCGAAGGCGGCGATCATGTCGATGATGCTTTCGCACGGAATTTGGAAGAGGCCCGGGCCGCCGGTCTCGCCGTCGGCGCCTATCACTTTTTCACCTTTTGCCGGCCGGGTGCGGACCAGGCGAAGAATTTCATCTCGGTGGTGCCGCACGATCAGCCCCTGCTGCCGCCCGTGGTCGATATCGAATTCGGCGGCAACTGCCCGCAGCGGCCGACGCCCGAACAATTGAACGCCGAACTGGCCGCGTTCCTCGCTCCAGTCGAGGCGGCGTTCGGCAAGCCGGCGGTGGTCTATCTGACCGACGACGCAGCGGAAGCGTATGCAGGGCGCATTGCTGCCCGTCCGCTCTGGCTCCGCTCATTGCTCCTGGAGCCGGATCGCGACGACTGGGTCTACTGGCAGTACCACAACAGGGGTCGCGTCGACGGCATCAACGGCGATGTCGACCTGAATGTGCTGCAGGGTGGGCCGAAGAAATTGGCCGAGCTGTTCGCTGCACCTTGATCAGACGAATTCCGCTGGCGAGATAGAGAACCAAATGTCGGCGCGCTGATCCGTGTTACGCAGCGTTCCGTCCTGCCTGCGCGCTCACGAAGGTCAGTTTCAGACCAAGCGCCTCGGCCACTTTCATGATCGTTGCGAATTCGGGATTCCCTTCGCCGCTCAGGGCCTTGTAGAGAGCCTGTCGCGTCATACCGGCTTTCTCGGCAAGTCTCGTCATGTTCTGCGCACGCGCAATGACGCCAAGCGCATGAGCAATCTCCGCTGCGGTGCCATCTTCGCACGTCGCTGCCAGATATGCTTCGATTGCCTCTGGAGTGTCGAGATATTCGGCCCCGTCAAAGGCTGTGACTTTCATTGCCATATTGCCTTGTCCTTCCATTCCTTGGCGAGTTTTTTTGCGGCTGCGATGTCTCTGCTTTGCGTTCCTTTGTCGCCACCGCAAAGGAGCAGCACGCACAAGTTGCCTGCTTGGAGGAAATAGATGCGATAGCCAGGACCATCGTCGATCCGCATTTCGCTTATGCCCTCGCCAACGGGCTTGACGTCTCCCGGATTGCCTACAGTCAGTCGGTCGATGCGCCGAACAATGCGGGCTTTTGCTTGCGCGTCGCGGAGGTCTTCGAGCCAGCGTTTGAATGTATCGGTTTCGAAACCTGCATCATGGTAACTGTAAACCATGGTTGACTATTGTCAAGGGGAGAAGCTGATTGCTTATCGTGCCTACTTGCCCAAGAACGCTGCTATCTGGCTGAAAACGCTGACGAACATTGCCTCGGTCAGCACGCCGGTATTGGTGTTGTAGCGTGAGCAGTGATAGCTCGAAAACAGCGTGACGCCACCGGCCGGCAGCTGCCCGCCATGCTTGAACGGGTAGGCGGCGACGCGCCCACCCAGTGCCCGCACGGTCGACTGGTGCGCGATCGATCCCAGTGCCAGCACGGCGCGCAAATTGGGGAACCGCGCGATCGTCGGCACCAGGAATGTCCGACAGGTGGCAATCTCTGCGCCCACCGGCTTGTTCTCCGGCGGCACGCAGCGCACCGCGTTGGTGATCGCGGTGCCGACAAGCTCCAATCCGTCGTCGGGTCTGGCCTTGAATTCGCCGCGTGCAAAACCGTGCGAAATCAGCGTCGAGTAGAGCAGGTCGCCGGCATAGTCGCCGGTGAACGGGCGGCCCGTTCGGTTTGCACCGCGAAGGCCGGGCGCCAGCCCGACGATCAGCAGTTGGACCGTCGCGTCACCTTCGGGAGGCAAAAAAGTCGGCACCGGCGCATTGAACCAGGACGGCTCGCGCTGCCGCCATTCGGCGATGAAGTCATGCAGCCGCGGGCAGAGCGGGCAATCGCGGCCGGGTTCGGAGGCGGAAAGGGCGGTCAAGGCGACTGGCCTCAGTAATCGTCCTCGTCGACTTCGGCCGGCTCGGGCCGCCGCACCGACCGCTCGGAGGGATCACGGCCGACCTCGTTCTTCAATGTCATCAGGTCGATGAAATGGTCGGCCTGGCGGCGCAGGTCGTCGGAGATCATCGGCGGCTGCGAGGCCATGGTCGAGACGATCGACACCTTGCGGCCACGCCGCTGCAACGCCTCGACCAGCGTGCGGAAGTCGCCGTCGCCGGAAAAGATGACGTAGTGGTCGACGACATCGGCGAGCTGCAGCGCATCGACCGCAAGCTCGATGTCCATATTGCCCTTGATCTTGCGGCGACCGGTCGAGTCGGTGAACTCCTTGGCCGGCTTGGTGACCACCTTGAAGCCATTATAGTCGAGCCAGTCGATCAACGGACGGATCGAGGAGTATTCCTGATCCTCGACCAGCGCCGTGTAATAATAGGCGCGCAACAGATAGCCGCGCTTCTGAAAGCTCGACAGGAGCTTGCGATAGTCGATGTCGAAGCCGAGTGCACGCGACGTCGCGTAAAGATTGGCGCCGTCGATGAATAGGGCGATTTTTTCACGAGGGTCGAACATGGAAAATATTCCTTCTCGAAATAAACGGCCGTCTAAACGAAATGCGATAGCGTTCGGTCAGGCTCATAATAAACCGGCTGACCTCCATGCCATCCGAGATAGCGCCAGTTTCGCGGCAATCCAAGGGTGCGTGCTGTACTGCAAGCAATTGTGATCGGGACACCGAACACATAACCACAGACAGGTTTTGCCAAATCGGGTGTTTGAACCAAGGTTTGGGCGCCATGCAGCCCGGCCATTGCCATGATGCTTGTATTTTGGCGGCGTTCGGGTTATGGACCGCGCCTGTTTTCCATCAAATCCATCGCATGAAAGGGGCAATCCATGGCCCGCGTAACCGTTGAAGATTGCATCGACAAGGTCGACAACCGCTTCGAGCTGGTGCTCTTGGCCGGCCACCGCGCCCGCCAGATCAGCCAGGGCGCGCCGATCACCGTGCCGCGTGACAACGACAAGAACCCGGTCGTGGCGCTGCGCGAGATCGCCGATGAGACGCTTTCGCCCGACGACCTCAAGGAAGATCTGATCCATTCGCTGCAGAAGCATGTCGAGGTCGACGAGCCCGAAGCCGACGGCGAGGCGATTGCCGATCAGACCGGCGCCGCCGTTGCGGCCACCGACGCCGATGACACCGAGGAGAACGTCACCTTCGACCGGATGACCGAGGAAGACCTCCTGGCCGGCATCGAGGGCCTGGTGCCGCCGGAAAAGAGCGACGACTACTAAGCCAGCCACGGTTGCGAAGGTCGCTGGAACAATCTTCCGCACTTCCGCATCGGCAGTTTCGTGGCTATCTATGACATGCGCCGTACAGCCGTGCGGCGCATGATTCATTTCACCGCTGCGAGATCCCGCCCATGATGCGTCAGTATGAGCTTGTCGAGCGCGTCCAGCGCTACAAGCCTGACGTCAACGAGGCGTTGCTCAACAAGGCCTATGTCTATGCCATGCAGAAGCATGGCCACCAGAAGCGCGCTTCCGGCGACCCGTATTTCTCGCACCCGCTCGAAGTCGCCGCCATCCTCACCGAGATGCATATGGACGAGGCGACGATCGCGGTCGCCCTGCTGCACGACACGATCGAGGACACGACCGCCACACGGGCCGAGATCGACGATCTGTTCGGCCCCGAAATGGGCAAGCTGGTCGAGGGCCTGACCAAGCTGAAGAAGCTCGATCTCGTCTCGAAGAAGGCCGAGCAGGCGGAAAACCTGAGAAAGCTTCTGCTGGCGATTTCGGAAGATGTCCGCGTGCTGCTGGTCAAGCTCGCCGACCGTTTGCACAATATGCGCACCCTCGACCATATGCCGGAGGCCAAGCGCCTGCGCATCGCCGAGGAGACGATGGATATCTACGCGCCGCTGGCCGGGCGCATGGGCATGCAAGGCATGCGCGAGGAACTGGAGGAGATCGCCTTCCGCTTCATCAATCCGGAAGCCTATCGCGCCGTCACCGCACGGCTTGCCGAAATCTTCGAGCGCAACAAGGGCGTGCTGACGGACATCGAAAAAGCGCTGTCCACGCTGTTCGAGAAGCATGCGATCAACGCCGGCGTGAAGAGCCGGCAGAAGAAGCCGTGGTCGGTGTTCCGCAAGATGGAGGCCAAGGCGCTGTCCTTCGAGCAGCTGTCCGACATCTTCGGCTTCCGCGTCGTCGTCGACACGGTCGAGGATTGCTATCGCGCGCTTGGCGCCATCCACACCGCGTGGTCGATGGTGCCGGGCCGCTTCAAGGATTACATCTCGACGCCGAAGCAGAACGATTATCGGTCGATCCACACCACCATCGTCGGCCCGTCGCGCCAGCGTGTCGAACTGCAGATCCGCACCCGAGAGATGAACAAGATCGCCGAATACGGCGTCGCTGCCCATTCGATCTACAAGGACACCGGCGGCAAGACGAATGGCGCCGCCCACGCGATTTCGAAGGAAACCAACGCCTATGCCTGGCTGCGGCGCACCATTGAGCAGCTTGCCGAAGGCGACAATCCCGAGGATTTCCTCGAAAATACCAAGCTAGAACTGTTTCAGGACCAGGTGTTCTGCTTCACCCCGAAAGGCATGTTGATTGCGCTGCCGCGCGGCGCGACACCGATCGACTTCGCCTACGCGGTGCACACCGATGTCGGTGACACCTGCGTCGGTGCCAAGGTCAACGGCCGCATCATGCCGCTGATGACGGAGCTGAAGAACGGCGATGAGGTCGAGATCATCCGCTCCAAGGCACAGGTTCCGCCGGCGGCGTGGGAATCGGTCGTCGTCACCGGCAAGGCGCGCTCGGCCATCCGCCGTGCCACCAAGAATGCCATCCGCAAGCAATATTCGGGTCTCGGCATCCGCATCCTGGAACGCGCCTTCGAGCGTGCCGGCAAGACCTTCACCAAGGAGAGCCTGAAGCAGGTGCTGCACAGGCTGGCGCGCAAGGACATCGAGGATGTGCTGGCCTCCGTCGGGCGCGGCGAGCTCGCCTCCACCGACGTCATGAAGGCGGTATTCCCCGACTACAAGGATGAGCGCGTCACCACGGCCGTCCCCAAGCCGCGCGAGGAGGGCTGGTCGAAGATCCGCAATGCCGCCGGCATGCTGTTCCAGATTCCGGGTCGTGCCGCGCGCAAGGACAAGGACCAGCCACGCGATGGCGCCGTGCCGATCCGCGGCGTGCGCGGCGATCTGCCGGTGCGCTTCGCGCCGGAAGGGGCGGTGCCTGGCGATCGCATCGTCGGCATCGTCCAGCCGGGCACCGGCATCACCATCTATCCGATCCAGTCGCCGGCGCTGCAGGCGTTCGACGATCAGCCCGAACGCTGGATCGACGTGCGCTGGGACATCGACGAGCGCACCAAGGAACGCTTTCCGGCGCGCGTATCGGTCACCGCCATCAACGCGCCGGGGTCACTCGCCGATATAGCGCAGGTGGTTGCCTCGAACGACGCCAACATCCATACACTGTCGATGGTGCGCACTGCTCCCGACTTCACCGAAATGCTGATCGATCTCGAAGTCTGGGATCTCAAGCACCTCAACCGGCTGCTGTCGCAGCTCAAGGACAATTCGAGCGTCAGCGACGCAAGACGCGTCAATGGCTAGACCATGCTCCGGTTTCGGACAAAGTCATGGTCAATCAAAAAGAGGCAGACATGAACACCGATGAAGTGCTGGGCATTTTCCGCGAGGCGGGTGCTGTTCTGGAAGGGCATTTCATTTTGACCTCGGGCCTGCGCAGTCCGGTCTTCCTGCAGAAGGCGCGCGTGTTCATGCATGCCGACAAGACCGAGCTTCTGTGCAAGGCGTTGGCCGAGAAGATACGCGCTGGCGTGCCAGGCAAGATTGATTATGTCGTCGGCCCGGCGATCGGAGGGCTGATCCCAGCCTACGAGACCTCGCGTCATCTCCGCGTGCCGGCGATCTGGGTCGAGCGGGAAGGGGGCGAGTTCCGCTTGCGCCGCTTCGAGATCGCCAGGGGCTCGCGTGTCGTCATCGTCGAGGACATCGTCACCACTGGCCTGTCGATCCGTGAGACCATCGAGTGCCTGCGCGATCTTGGCGCCGAGGTGGTGGCCGCAGCCTGCATCATTGATCGTTCGGCTGGCAAGACCGATGTCGGTGTGCCGCTCATCGCGCTTGCCGAGTATGAGGTCCCGGCCTATCCGGCCGACCGGCTGCCGCCGGAGCTTGCCGCCATCCCGGCGATCAAGCCCGGCAGCCGCAACATCTGACGGGGCATTTTTTTCGCCCAACAATGTGCGGCGGTTTTGGGGAAAGCGACATGCGTGAGACAGATTGGAAATGATCGCCGGCATCGATCATTTCGTGCTGACGGTCGCTTCGCTGGAAGTGACCTGTGAGTTTTACCAGCGCGTGCTGGGTTTTGAGCGCATCGACGCGGCGGATCGGCCGACGGCGCTGGCTTTCGGTACCCATAAGATCAATGTGCATGAGGTCGGCCGCACCTTCGAGCCCAAGGCGAAGTCGCTGACATCAGGATCAGGTGATTTCTGCCTGATCACCGACCGGCCACTGGATGAGGTCCGTGCCCGGCTCGCGGCCAATGGTGTGGCGGTGGAACTCGGCCCGGTCGAACGTGTCGGGGCTAGAGGTCCTATGATGTCGGTCTATTTCCGTGACCCAGACGGCAATCTGGTCGAGGTCAGCGAATACCTGCGGTAGCCGCCGGCGACGAAGCGCCTTTCGGCGATGCGACTGCCGGTTCCCTAAATTCGCCGCGATTATCCAATGTTCGAAGCAAGACCTGCCGCCCCGAAGGGCGGCGACAAGCGCGGCGCACAGAAGGTGTTTGGTTGTTCTTGCGCCAGCGCGTCGTTATATAAGGTGGCGATTGCCATAGGGTGATCGTCAAGCGCAAGATGTGGCTGCCACGCCCGGCTGAAGGTGCCGTTGCGGGCGCTGTGGAACGGGAACAGAGTGCTTTTTCGACGCCGCAAGCCTGATGGCCTTTATGAGCGGGTGCGTACCTACCTTTGGCCGCGCCGCTCGTTTTCGCGCTCGCTTCAGTATTTTTCCAAGCGCATCCTGCGGCTGAAGGCCACACCGCATGCGGTTGCGGCCGGTGTTGCGGCCGGTGTCTTCGCTTCATTCTTTCCCGTCGGTTTCCATTTCATCATCGCTGCCCTCCTGTGCTGGGTGATCGCCGGCAATCTGGTGGCGGCCGCTCTCGGCGCGGTTTTTTTCGGCAACCCGCTGACCTTCCCGTTGCTATGGGGCGCGTCGTGGGAAACGGGCAAGCTCATCCTGCATGACCGCCTGCCGACGCATGGGCCGCCGGCACATCTGGGCGAGATGCTGCATAATCTCTCCTTCGCGCAATTGTGGAAACCGGTCCTCGAACCGATGCTGATCGGCGCGGTTCCGCTCGGGCTCGCCTTCGGGCTGCTGTTCTACGCCATCACGCGCTGGGGCATGAACGCTTTCCGCGAACAGCGGCGCAAGCGTCTGGCCGAGCGTGCAAGCCGGCATGCGCAATCGTCCCATCCAGGCGCAAGCATCGGTTCCACTGCGCGATGATCATCGGCATCGGCAGCGACCTGATCGACATCAGACGCATCGAAAAGTCGCTGGAGCGTCACGGCCAGCGCTTCATCCAGAGAATCTACACCGAGATCGAACAGGCCCGCTCCGAAAACCGGCAGGCGCGTGCTGCCTCCTATGCCAAGCGTTTCGCTGCCAAGGAGGCCTGCGCCAAGGCGCTGGGCACCGGTCTGGCGCAGGGCGTGTTCTGGCGCGACATGGGTGTCGTCAACCTGCCCAGTGGCGCGCCGACCATGGCGCTGACCGGAGGAGCGCAGGCCAGGCTGGACAAAATCCTGCCAAAAGACCATCGCGCGGCAATCCACCTCACCATCACGGATGATTTCCCGCTCGCTCAAGCCTTTGTGATCATCGAGGCGCTGCCCGTCGAAGAAGCGCCACATTGATTGCCTCTGACGACCGGCATTGACGTTGCCCAGCGCGCGCCGAGACTCTATACCATCCAACGCACAATCGAGGACGACATGAGCGTGGCTGAAAAATCCGAGAAGAAATCCGGCGGGCTTGGCGAGACCGTCAGCGTCATCGTCCAGGCGCTTTTGCTCGCCCTGGTCATCCGCACGCTGCTGTTCCAGCCTTTTTCGATCCCGTCGGGATCGATGCGGCCGACGCTTTTGGAAGGCGACTATCTGTTCGTCACCAAATGGTCCTATGGCTATTCGCGCTACTCGCTGCCTTTCGGACCCGATATTTTTTCAGGCCGCATCTGGGGCTCCGAGCCGAAGCGCGGCGACGTAGCGGTTTTCAAGTTCCCGCCTGATCCGTCCGTCGACTACATCAAGCGCGTTGTCGGCCTGCCGGGTGACAAGATCCAGGTCAAGGAGGGCCAGCTGTTCATCAACGGCGTCGGCGTGCCCCGCGTGAAAACAGGCCAGATCGACAATCCCGACATCACCGAAGAATCGCGACCGATCGATGTGTATCGTGAGACCTTGCCCAACGGCGTCAGCTACGACACGCTCGACCTGAATTCGAACTCGATCGGCGACAACACCCGCGAATTCGACGTGCCGCCCGGCCACTATTTCATGATGGGCGACAACCGGGACAATTCCGCCGACAGCCGTTTCACCGTCGGCTACGTTCCCGCGGAAAATCTGGTTGGCCGCGCCAATCTTGTTTTCTTCTCGATCGCCGGCAAGGCGAGCCCTCTCGAAATCTGGAAATGGCCGTCGCTGATGCGCGCTTCGCGCCTGTTCCACTTCGTCAATTGATGGCTTTGAAGCGTCCGACAGGCGAAACTCTGGCCGGTTTGGTGAAGGCCAAGACCGGCCACGTCTTCAAGGATGTCCGTTTGCTCGAGACCGCCCTGACGCATTCCAGCGCGGTCAAGGCGGCCACCAACAACCAACGTCTTGAATTTCTTGGCGACCGCGTGCTCGGGCTTGTCGTCGCCGATATGCTTTTCGAGAAATTTCCCGATGCGCCGGAAGGTGAAATCGCGCCGCGCTTCAATGCGCTGGTCGATGCGCGGACATGCTCGGAAATCGGCATCGAAATGCAGCTCGAAGATCTGGTCCGCGCCGATTCTGCCTTGAAGATGCGGTCGCGTGGCTCGGGCGGAAACTATCTGGCGGATGCGGTAGAAGCCCTGATCGCGGCGGTTTACGTCGACGGTGGCATCGAGGCCGCGCGGCGGTTCGTCCTGCGCTACTGGGAACCGCGCTCGCATACGGTGATCGCAAAACCGCTCAATCCGAAATCCGATCTGCAGGAATGGATTGCCAAGGCCAGCGATGCGCGTCCCGAATATGTGATCGAGAAACGCGAAGGCCCGGACCACCAGCCCGTCTTCACCGTGTCCTTGCAGGTCCGCGGCTTTGCGCCGATAAGCGGTACTGGCGGCTCCCGCAGGGTTGCCGAAGAAGCGGCGGCTTCGGCATTTCTTTTGCGCGAAGGCGTCTGGGCCACCACGTCGGCCCAAAAATCGGAGCGCGCGCGCTCAAGTGAAGGGAGTGCGGCATGACCGCCACCGAAGAACCGGCAACGGAAGCTGCCCCCACGCATTCCGGTTTCGTTGCCCTGATCGGCGCGCCCAATGCGGGCAAGTCGACGCTGGTCAACCAATTGGTCGGCGCCAAGGTGTCGATCGTCACCCACAAGGTGCAGACGACCCGCGCCATCGTGCGCGGCATCGCCACGCATGACAATGCGCAGATCGTTTTCGTCGACACGCCCGGCATCTTCAAGCCGAAGCGGAGGCTCGACACGGCGATGGTGACCACCGCCTGGGGCGGGGCCAAGGACGCCGATATCGTGCTGCTTTTGATCGACGCCGAGCGCGGCATCAGGGGCGACGCCGACGCCATCCTCGAACGGCTGAAGGATGTGCGCCAGCCGATGGTGCTGATCCTCAACAAGGTCGACCGCGTCAAGCACGAAGCGCTGCTGGCTCTGTCGGCGGCAGCGAACGAAAGGGTGCCGTTCAAGCGCACCTTCATGGTTTCGGCGCTGACTGGTTCCGGCTGCAAGGACGTGCTCGATTACCTGGCCGAGGCTCTGCCGGTCGGTCCCTGGTACTATCCGGAAGACCAGATCTCGGACCTGCCGATGCGCCAGCTCGCGGCCGAGATCACCCGCGAAAAACTTTATCTCAGGCTGCATCAGGAACTGCCCTATTCCTCGCATATCGAGACCGAGAAATGGGAAGAGAAGCCGGACGGCTCGGTGCGCATCGACCAGACCATCTATGTCGAGCGGGACAGCCAGAAGAAGATCGTTCTCGGCCACAAGGGCGAGACCATCCGCGCCATCGGCCAGGCGGCGCGGATGGAGATAGCAGGCATTCTCGAACAGAAGGTGCATCTGTTCCTGTTCGTCAAGGTGCGCGAGAACTGGGGCGACGACCCCGAGCGCTATCGCGAGATGGGGCTCGAGTTTCCGCGCTAGGCTCGATGGTCAGCAAGCCGAATATCGACATAGCACTTGTCAGCCGATTGATCGCCACGCAATTTCCCAAGTGGAAGGATTTTGCGATCAGGCCGGTTGCATCAGGCGGCTGGGACAACAGGCCCTTTCATCTCGGTGACGAGATGACCGTGCGGCTGCCGAGTGCCGGGGCCTATTCCCTGCAGGTGGAAAAGGAGCATCGTTGGCTGCCGAGACTGGCGCCTCTGTTGCCGCTGCCGATTCCGGTGCCGCTGGCGATGGGAGTTGCGGCCGAAGACTACCCGTGGCACTGGTCCGTCTACCGCTGGATCGAAGGCGAGACGGCAGAGCGCGAGCGGATTGCCAGCCTGCCGCAATTTGCGACCGATCTGGCCGCGTTCCTGGTCACCCTTCAGCGTATCGATGCCACCGGCGGACCGGCGCCGGGACAGCACAATTTCTTTCGCGGCGGAGCACTCAGCGTCTACGATGGCGAGGCCCGGCAAGCGATTGCCGCCCTCGACGGCAAGATCGATACGGACGCCGCCAGTGCGGTGTGGGAGGCAGCACTTGCCGCACAATGGCACGGTGCACCGGTCTGGTTCCACGGTGACGTCAGTTGGGGAAACCTGCTGGTCAGGCAAGGCCGGTTGAGCGCGGTGATCGACTTCGGAACCTCCGGCGTCGGCGATCCCGCCTGCGATCTGGCGATTGCGTGGACGCTGTTGGAAGGCAAAAGCCGGGAGGCGTTTCGTGCCGGCCTTCCGGCCGACGGGGCGATGTGGGCGCGCGGTCGTGGCTGGACGCTTTGGAAGGCGCTGATCACGGTTGCCGGGCAGATCGACGTCAACCCTGTCGAGGTTGAAAGATCCCGTCCTGTGATCGATGAAGTGCTTGCCGATCACGCGCACGGGGCGTGAGGCGCCAAACGTTCAAGCCGCTCTCGCCCACCAGATCCTGATCCTGTGGCCGAATCATCCTCGCATGGCGCGACCAGGGACATTCTGACCGAAACGACGCTTTCCCGGACTTATGGAGTGCCGATCCGCCTGATCGAGGCGGGCGACCACGTCGCCTGCGTCGCCAAGGTCGACTGAGAGGCGTCGCGAAGGAATCGCCTTCAACGGTTGACTGCTGTCACAATCAGCGACGCGACAGCGCTCCAGGGGGTTTCGATCGCTTTGGAAGAGGCAGACAGGCTTGGAGGCGTCATCCCGCTTTTCGCCTCGGTATCAAAGTGGGTTTGGCGGATCGGCGGCATCTGACGATAAAGGGGGCGGCAAGATTCAGGCGATTTCGGCGTAAATCAGGTAGATATTCCGCATTATACGGTCATTTTGGAAATATAGCACGTCAGAATTGTATTTAGCCGCGAAAGTATCGGTATATATATTTAATAAATGACATTGTGCCAGTTGTGCCACTCGTCGGATTCGCAAGTGTTATTTGTGCAACACAGTATTAATCTGTTCAAGGAATTGGCATTATTCGAGAAATCGTCATTGAAGACAGATGATCGATGGGTATGTTCGCCGCTGAAAAGGGCGAGCGATGCGAGCCTTTTTCGCTGTGGGGGTGAGGCGGGAAAACATTGCCGCCAGCCACAAATCCGAAGCCATTTATAACTATGACTGGAGAGGTCAGAAAATGAACATCAAGAGCCTCCTTCTCGGCTCAGCCGCGGCCCTCATCGCGGTCAGCGGCGCGCGCGCCGCCGACGCTGTCGTCGTCGCCGAACCGGAACCAGCCGAATACGTCAAGATCTGCGACGTCTACGGTGCCGGCTACTTCTACATTCCGGGCACCGAGACCTGCCTGCGCATCGGCGGCTACCTCCGCTACGACATGGGCGTCGGCGATTCCGGCACGCTGGATGGTGTCAACAACGTTCCCGATCACATGGACGGCGATAGCCACGACACCTATTACAAGAACATGCGCTTCACGCTGAGGACTTATACCGGTCAGGAAACCGAACTCGGCACGTTGAAAACCTTTACCGAGACCCGCTTTCAATTCGGCAACAGCAGCGGGGACTATGATGGAAGCTCCTCCACTGGCTGGCAGGCCGGCAATAACAAGGCAGATGGAACTAGCAAGACTTCGCTGAATTTCGCCTGGATTCAGCTCGGTGGCCTGCGGGTCGGCAAGGATGAAACGGTATACGACCAGTTCATCGGCTATGCCGGCAATGTCATCCAGGACACGCTCATCCCGTACGGTATCAAGGATACCAACCTCATCAGCTACTACTTCGACGCTGGCAGCGGCTTCACGGGCGTGGTCTCGCTCGAAGAAGGCACAGCCGTCAACACCATCGACAGCTACGTTCCGCATGTTGTCGGCGGTTTGAAGTACAAGGGCGACTGGGGTGCGATCACCGGCGTCGTGGCCTATGACAGCAACTATGAGGAAGTGTCCGGCAAGGTCCGTCTGGACGTCAACGTCAGCAAGGAACTGACGCTGTTCGTCATGGGCGGCTATGGCACCAACGATAACATCAACGACTTCGGCACAGGCCGTACCCAATACAAGCCATGGGGCGGAAACTGGGCGATCTGGGGCGGCGGCACCTACAAGTTCAACGACAAGACCTCGTTCAACGCCCAGGTCTCCTATGACGACTGGAAGAACCTCGGCGTCGCGGCCAACGTTGCCTACACCATCGTCCCCGGTTACACGATCACGGCCGAAGTCGATTACCTCAATGCAGGAAAATTCGACGACTTCGACTTCAACAACTGGACCAAGGCCGACAAGAAGAGCAGCGTCGGCGGCATCGTTCGCTTCCAGCGCAATTTCTAACAGATCGACTGACCTCACCAGCCCGCCCGCAGCACATCGCTGCGGGCGGTTTTTATGCCATTGGCATGAGAGTTACCCAGGGCCAAGCCGATACCTTGATTTCGCCACCCGATCGGTGAAAAGCTCCTGAAATGGAATGGCGCGACGAGGGAATCATTCTCGGCACCCGCAAGCATGGCGAAACCAGCGCCATTCTCGAGGTGTTGACGCGAGCGCATGGCCGTCATCTCGGCCTTGTTCGCGGCGGCCGTTCGCGCAAGCAGCAGCCTGTTCTCCAGCCCGGCAACCGTGTCGACCTGTTGTGGCGAGCGCGCCTTGACGAGCACCTCGGCACGTTCCAGGCCGAAGCGATCGAGATGAACGCGGCCCGGCTGATGGACAGCGCCGTCGCCGTCTACGGCTTGCAGACCATGGCCGCGCATCTGCGCCTGCTGCCCGAGCGCGATGCGCACGAAGGTCTTTACGAAACGCTTGCCGTAATGATCGTCCATCTCGACGATGCCGAAATTGCCGGCGAACTGGTGGCGCGCTTCGAGCTTCTGGTGCTGGACGAACTCGGCTTCGGCCTCGATCTCAGTCAATGTGCCGCCACCGGCACGCGACAGGATCTGGCCTATGTCTCGCCGAAGTCGGGACGCGCGGTATCGCGCGAAGCCGGTTTGCCTTGGCGCGACAAGATGCTGGCTCTGCCGGCTTTCCTGCAGCGCGGCTCCGGCCTGCGCGCCGATGCGGCAGCGGTCGAGGACGCCTTCCGGCTCACCGGCTTCTTCTTCAACCGCCATGTCTATGAGCCGCGCGGCTTCGAGCCGCCAGACGCTCGTACCGGCTTCCTCGCCGCCTTGCGCAAACATCACGCGCGCGGCAAGGCCATAGCTGGCGAGGACGCAGCCAGAGAAATCATCACATGAGCGAGGTCGAACTTTATCCTGGCCGGGTCTCACCGCTCGGCCTCGGCACCATTCCGCACGCCGACATCCTGAAATACACCGGTTTGGAATTGCTGCAGCGCATCGTCGACGGCAAGTATCCGGCGCCGCCGATTTCCTTTCAGCTGAATTTCACTCTCACCGAAGTCTCGGAAGGGCGCGCTGTCTTTCGTGGCATGCCGAGCGAGCGCCATCTCAATCCGCTGGGCAGCGTACATGGCGGCTGGGCGGCGACGCTGCTCGATTCGGCACTGGCCTGTGCCGTGCAGACGCTGCTCGAAAAGGGCGAGGCCTATACGACGGCGGAGTTCAAGGTGAATTTGACGCGTCCCATCACGCCGAGGACCGGCGAGGTGGTGTGCGAGGGCAGGGTTGTTCACAAGGGCCGCACGTTGGCGGTGTCGGAAGCGACGTTGAAGGATGCCGGCGGCAAGCTGCTGGCTTTCGGCACCGAAACATGCTCGATCTTTCCGGCCGCCAATCTGGCGGCGCGTTGACTGGCGGCGCATTGAGTTTTCCGAGCTTGGATTTTCTGGCCGCTTGGCCGCCGCATTTGAATGTCAGTACGACGAATGTCAGTGAAAACTGGCCTGGTTTGGGGGAACCGCCATGTTTGAAAGCCTGATCGGCCTTGTCGCCATCATCGCTTTGTTCGTCATCATTTCGCGCCAGCAGAGCCGCATCGGCCTTGTCGAGCGCGAGCTTGGCGCGCTGCGCAGCCTGGTCCTTTCCGGTGCCGTGCCGCCTGCGGCCCAGTCGTCCGAACAGGTGGACGACAACGCGCCCGCCGACATGGCTCCGGACGCAGCGGCTGCGACCGATATCGTTCCGCCGGAGGTAAGCGCATCAGTCACCGCCCCGGCGCCAGCCACGGACACGGAAGACTCGACCGGCGAGATCGTCTCCGGGCCGTGGACCGCTCCAGAACCTGCACCGAAGGCGGTGGATACCGCGGAGCTTCCCGGAGCGGCGAAAGCCGCCCGCCAATCCGATGTCGAAACCGCGCTCGCCACCCGCTGGGCGGTCTGGGTTGGCGGCATCGCACTGGCGCTGGGCGGCCTGTTCCTGATCCGCTACACCATTGAAGCCGGCATTTTCGGTCCCGGCGTGCGGCTGGCCATGGCCGGCGTGCTCGGCCTGGTGCTGGTCGCCGGCGGCGAGTTCATCCGGCGCACCGGCTTCAAGGTGCCGGTGCAAGGGGCCGCCGGCGCTTATATTCCAGCAATCCTGACTGCTGCCGGTGCCTTCATCCTGTTCGGCACCGTCTATGCCGCGCATGGCATTTACGGCTTCATAGGCCCGGCACTCGCTTTCACGCTGCTCGGCGTCATCGGCGTGGCGACGATCGCGGCAGCCCTCGTCCATGGCCAGGCGCTGGCCGGCATCGGTCTCGTCGGTGCCATGGTGACGCCGGTGCTGGTCGCCTCGCAGGCGCCCAATCCCTGGGCGCTGTTCGGCTATCTCGCGATCGTGCTCGCCGCCACCGGCGTCATCGCCCGCATGCGCGCCTGGACGTCGCTGATGCCGGCGGCCTTTTTCGGCACCGGTGTCTGGACCATCCTTTACATGACCGATGCGCGGGGGGCGAACCTCTCCGCCATCCTGTTCATCGACGCCGTCACGCTGGCTGTGCTGGCCCTTGTCTGGCTCGCTCGCCGTGGCGATGAAACCGGGCCGGCCAGGGTTTTCGACTGGCCGTCTATCGTGCCTGGCTTGTTCATCGCATTCTCGGCGCTTGGCCTGTCGGTCGACCCGGTCTTTGCAGCCGCCGGCGATGCCTTGCCGGGCGCGGTGGTGATCGCCGCAATGGTGGCTGTCGCGCTTTATAGTCCGCTGGCGCTGCCGCTCCTCTATGCCGCGGGACTGGTCATGGTGCTGATCTATCTCGGCATCATCCCGCCAACCTCGATCGCTTCCGATTTTTCGGGCGGTGCCCTGGGCGTAGACGGACTGCCGGTGGCCACGTCCAACGCGCTGACCTTGCGCATCGGCATCGTACTTGGCCTGGTTTTCATCGGCGCCGGCTTCTGGGCCGCACGCCGGTTCGCCGCCGGCACGCAGATCCGCGCGGCCTCATGGGCAGCGTGGGGCGTCATCGTCCCGCTGGTCGTCCTGCTGGCGCTCTGGTTCACTTTCGGCAATCTCGACCGTGACTTTGTCTACGCTGCCGCGGCGGCACTGCTGGTCGTCATTTTCGCCGCCGGTGGCGAGTGGATCGCGCGGGCCGAGGAGCCGCCGCTCAAGGGCGGTGTCGCGGTGTCGTTTGCCCTGGGCGGCGCGGCCATCGCCGGGCTCCTGCTCATGCATATGGCTTTCGATTCCGGCTGGACCACCATCCTGCTCGGTGCGGCGGCCATCGTGCCGGCGCTGGCCACGCGCCGGCGCGCCTATCCGGTGCTCGGCTGGATTTCGGTCGGCGCTGTGATCGCGGTGCTTGGCCGCGTCGCTTTCGACCCGACCATTGTCGGCGCCGGGTTCCTGTCGAGGACACCGGTCTTCAACTGGCTGTTGCCCGGCTACGGCGTGCCGGCGCTGGCCTTCGGCTTCGCCGCCTGGCAGCTCGCCCGCACCACGAATGGCCGGCCGCGCCTTGCCATGGAGGCGGCTGCGGCGCTGTTTGCGCTGCTCACGCTCGCCATGCTGGTGCGCCACGCCATGCACGGCGGCGTCATCGACACGGGTGCCATGACGCTCGCCGAACAGTCGATCTACACGCTGATCGCCATCGGTGCCGGCGCCATCCTGGTCGCCATCGACATGCGCTCGCCAAGCTCGGTGCTGCGCTATGGTTCGATGGCCGCCGGTGTGGCCTCGGTCGCCTTCATCGTTGTCAGGCATTTCGTCTTGCTGAACCCATTGTTCACCGACGAATCGACCGGCCGCATCCCGGTGTTCAACCTGTTGTTCCTCGCCTATCTCCTGCCGGCGATCGCCGCCGGGGGACTGGCGCTCTACACCAGGGACAAGCGGCCGAAATGGTATGCCCAGATGCTGGCTGTGGTGGCTGCCGCGCTTGCCTTCGCCTATGCCACGCTCTCGGTGAGGCGTCTTTTCAAGGGCGAGTTCATCGGCTTGTGGAGCGGCCTCGGCCAGCTGGAAACCTACACCTACTCGGCGCTTTGGCTGGTCATCGGTGTGGCGCTGCTCACCGCCGGCGTCTGGCTGAAGTCGCAGGTGCTGCGAATTGCCTCGGCCGCGCTGATCGCGATCGCCGTGCTGAAAGTCTTCATCTTCGACATGTCGGAGTTGGAGGGCGTGCTCAGGGCGCTGTCCTTCATCGGCCTCGGCGCGGTGCTGATCGGCATCGGACTGTTTTATCAGCGGCTGCTGACGCGGGCGGCGAAGGAGGGATGACACGCTTGCTTCCGTGAACAGTTCTTACCGGTTCATGGACCGCCTATTCGCTATTTTCGGATGGTGCCACGCACGCGGCGTTGTACGACTGCCTCTTTGATGAGGCCCGCGATCTTGCGGACAAACGCCGGGCTGAAGGAGCCTATTGGCTTCGTCGTGACCAGATCATAAGCTTCGTCGACTTGTACGCGGTTGTACTCGTCTAGAATCAGCCACGACGGAAAATCGAGCCCACCTCTGCGGCACTCGATTTCGCTCACGGCAACATGCGTGTGGGACTGGTCGGGCTTTTGCGAAGTGAGCGGAAACAAGAAGAGTGCGGCAGGCGTTGCCGGCGTTCTAACCACAATGCAGACGGGCCGCGCCTTGCGGCCGGACTCCTCGCCGACATCAGCCTACCGCGCCCATAGATAGTAGTATCGAAGCAAATCGCCGGGCTTAAGCATCCGGCTTGTCGCCGGTTGTGATGGCCTCCAATCCGGACATGAGTTCATCGTGGATCTCGTCCGGCGCGTCCTCAAGCGTGTAGGCTACGGCATGAGGCGAACTGACGAGCTGCCGGTATTGGGTGGCTGACAGGATGATCAGCTTCTCCTTGCCACGTTTCGTGAGAGCGACAGGCTCGATCATTGCCGTTTCGAGAATTTCGCCGGACGCCCGGTTCATGTCTGAAAAGGTGAACTGCTTCATCGGGTGGTCCTCATACGTATTTCACCTATTGTGCATATTTTACGTATCTAAGCAATCGATTTGCCGCTGCCTTCCGGTCGGGAATAAATCGGCACCAGCCAGCGTTATCTCATTGCTTGGGTGACCGGAGCGGCGGACCGCTTCGCGCTGGCCGCTTGCGCCGCGCCCGGAAGGCGCGTTCAATCGGATCAACAAGGGCGACCTCGAAAACCAGCGGTCATGGACGAAAAGAAGGCAGCAATCCTTGGCGAAATACCGCGCCTGCGCCGATACGCACGCTCGCTTTTGCGCGACCGCGACGCAGCCGACGACCTTGTTCAGGATTGCCTCGAGCGGGCGCTTGTGCGGCTCGACAATTGGCAGACAGGAGAAAGCCCCAGGAGGTGGCTGTTTACGATCATGCATCATTTGTTCATCGATCAGATGCGCAAGGTGAACCGCCGCGGCGAGGCGGCGATGCTGCCGCTGGAGGCGGGCGAGGCCGTTGCCCAGCCGGCCGAGCAGATGGAGAGCATTGCCTCGCGCGAGATCATCGACGCATTGCAGGCGATCAGCCCCGACCGTCGCGCAGCCCTTGTCATGGTTGCCATCGAAGGTTTTTCCTATGCCGAAGCCGCCAACATTCTGGGCGTGCCTGCGGGCACGCTGATGTCGCGCATTGCGCGCGGGCGTGAGGAATTGCGCGGGTTGCTGGACGACACGGCGCGCCGCCGGGCGATAAGGATCGTCGAGAAATGATCCGCCGCGACTTTTCCGAACGTGACATCCACATGGCGCTCGATGGCGAGCTGCCCGGCGATGAGCGCTCGGCCTACGATGCCTGGCTCGACGCCAATCCCGAGATGAAGGCCAAGAGCGCCCGTTTCACCGCCGACCGAGCGGCGCTGCGTGCCGCCTTCGCCGACGTGCTGGACGAAGCCGTGCCTGCGCGGTTGCGCAAGGTCGTGCTTGGCGAGACGCCGGTCAAGGCATCTGTGCCACGCTCACGCTGGTGGCTTGCCGCTGCTGCCGCCGTGCTTCTGGTCACTGGCGGACTTGGTGGCTACTTTGCCGGCATCGATGGCATCGGCCAGGAGGACCCGGCGGAAGATCGGCTGGCCGAGCAGGCAATCGCGGCCCATGTCATCTATGCCGCCGAAAAGCGGCATGCCGTCGAGGTGCCGGCCAGCGACAAGGACCATCTGCAGACCTGGCTGTCCAACCGGATAGGGCTGAAGCTGGTGGCGCCGGACCTGACCGCCGACGGATTCCAGCTGGTCGGCGGCCGGCTGTTGCCGGCAGGCGAGAGCAAGGCCGCCATGCTGCTTTACGAGGACGGGAATGGGCAGCGTATATCGCTGTTCGTCACCACGGAATCGACGGAGAATGCCAGGGGCACCTACGCGGCCACGCAAGACGGACCCGAGGCCGTCTATTGGCTGGACAAGGGCTATGGCTGCGCCGTGGTCGGCTCTTTGCCACGCGAGCGGCTGGCCGAGGTCGCGAGGAGCGCCTACACGCAACTTGTAAACGGGCTGGCAAGCTGAACGGCATCGCTTTTGCCGGTGCCGTCGATCCAAGAATGCTGATCCGGCCGAAGGACCTTTTGCGCCCGTCGGGCCGGCGTCGGATTTGTCACAATTCGGCCCTAATCGAGGTGCGATAGCGCTTGATGAATGCCGTCGCATCGCCCCGAAAATCGGAAACGGTTTTTGGAAATACGAGGCGAAGATTCAAGGTGGTGGAGCGGACTTCGTGCGCCCAGGTGGACGCCGGTTTTCCCAACGCCCTGGTTGGCGTCAAGGACGTGTTCGAGTAGGGCCATTTCCACCACCAATCGAGGTTTTCTGAAGCCGCATGCCTGCCGAGATCCGCACGGCCCGCGCGTCTGACGTCGATGATCTCGCCGCCATCGAGAAAGCTGTTTTCTCAAGCGACCGTATTTCCCGCCGCTCCTTCCGCCTGTTCATCGAGCGTGAAACCGCCGAGACGCTGGTCGCCGAAGTCGATGGCCGCGTGGCCGGCTATGCGATCGTGCTGTTTCGCAAGGGCAGCGGCGTGGCGCGCCTCTACTCGATTGCGACCAGTCCGTTTTTCGGCGGACTGGGTGTCGGCCGCATGCTGCTCGGATCCGCCGAAGATGCCGCCTTCGAGCACGACCGCATGATGCTGCGCCTCGAAGTTCGCGAGGACAACAGCCGCGCGATCCGCATCTACGAACGGGCCGGTTATCGCAAGATCGGCCGTGAGCCCGGCTACTATGAGGATGGCGAAACGGCACTTCGCTACGAAAAGACCTTGCGTGGCGACATTCCGATCGCCACCAAGGTTCCGTTCTACCCGCAGACCTGCGAATTCACCTGCGGCCCGTGCTGCCTGATGATGGCGATGGCCAATTTCGATCGCGGCTTCGTGCCGGATCCGGTCATGGAAATCCGCCTGTGGCGTGAAGCGACGACCGTCTTCATGATGTCGGGTCCCGGTGGTTGCGAGCCATTCGGCCTTGCTGTCTCGGGCTACGAAAGCGGGCTCGCGGTGGAGATCTACGTTTCCTTCTATGGCGCGCTGTTCCTGCAATCGGTGCGCAGTGAGGACAAGCGCAGGGTGATGGAACTGGCCCAGGTCGACTTTCGCCGACGCGCGGAACTTTACGGTATCCCGGTGAATTACCGTGCATTCACAATCGACGATATCCGCGCTGCGATCGCTGGGGGAAAGCTGGTGCTGGTGCTGATCAGCGGCTTCCTGATGTTCGGCAAGAAGGTGCCGCACTGGGTGCTGGCGATCGGCGATGACGGCGACCATATCCTGATCCACGACCCTTGGGTCGAGGATGAAAGGCAGGAGACCATTCTTGATGCAGCCAACATTCCCGTGCCTTACGGCATCTTCATGAACATGGCGCAGTTCGGTCGCGATGGACTGCGTGCCGCCATCACTCTGGGAAAGCGTGACAGATAATGACCTGGGTCATCCTTACCGGCAGGCAGAGCGATCTCGACCAGGTGGCGACACCGCACAAGATCATCACCAATCGCGACTATCTCGCGCATCCGTCACTGTTTCGCGGCCAGCGGCCGAAGGTCATCAACCTGTCGAACAATTACGCCTACCAGAGCCGCGGCTACTATGCGTCGCTGCTGGCAAGCTCGCGCGGCCACAAGGTGATCCCGACGGTCGAAACGATGATCGACCTTTCGGAGCGCAAGCTCTATGAACACGCGCTGCCGGAACTGGAGCTGGCGCTCAACAAATGCCGCAAGGACCTCGGCGACGTTTTTCCGCAAAAGGTCTGCATCTTCTTCGGCATCGGCCCGTCGAAAATCTGGGACCGCTTCGCCAAACTTCTGTTCGACTGGTTCCGCGCGCCGGCGCTCGAAGTCCACATCAAGGACAGCGCCGAATGGGCCTCGATCCGCAAGATCGGTTTCCATCCGCTGGCGCGGATGACCGAGGACGAGGAAAAAAGCTTCATCCAGTGCCTGGAGACCTACACCAACCGCGAATGGCGCGACACCAAGGGCCGCACGCCGGCGCGCTACACCTTCGCCACGCTGGTCGACCCGCATGAGGAATTGCCGCCCTCGGAGATATCGTCGCTGCGCTATTGGGCCAAGATCGCCGAGAAGATGGGCGTCGAAATCGAGCCGATCACCAAACGGGACCTCGCCAAGCTCGCCAATTACGACGCGCTGTTCATCCGCGAGACCACCTCGATCTCCAACCACACCTATCGTTTCGCCCGCCGCGCCCAGCAGGAAGGAATGCCGGTGATCGACGATCCGCTGTCGATGATCCGCTGCACCAACAAGGTCTATCTCAACGAGCTGATGGCCTACAACAAGGTGCCGGTGCCGCCGACGGTGATGATCGCCGGCACCTCGGATCTCGAACTGGCGGCGCAGACCCTGGGCTTTCCGCTGGTGCTGAAGATCCCGGATTCGTCGTTCTCGCGCGGCGTCAAGAAATGCGCCAATTTCGAGGAACTGAAGACGCTGGCCACCGAATGGCTGGAGGATTCCGACCTTCTGATCGCGCAGAAATTCATTCCGACCGAGTATGACTGGCGCGTCGGCGTGCTCGGCGGCCAGCCATTGTTTGCCGTGCACTATCTGATGGCCAAGAAGCACTGGCAGATCGTCAACCACAAGGCCAACGGCAAGCCCGACCAGGGCGGCATCAAGACCTTCACGCTAAAGGAAACGCCGGCGCATGTCGTCGAGACGGCAGTGAAGGCGGCGCGCTGCATCGGTGACGGGCTCTATGGAGTCGATCTCAAGGAGACCAAGGACGGCGTCTTCGTCATAGAGGTCAACGACAATCCCAACCTCGACCATGGCTGGGAGGATTCCGGCGAGAAGGACGAGGTCTGGGTGCGGCTGACGCAGTGGTTCCTGGAGCGGCTGGACCGGCCGGGGCGGTAATTTGATCGGGGGTAGAACATGCAGTTCATCGTCATCGAGGATTTCACCGGCTGCGATCGCAAGGAGATCTACCGCCGCTTTCGCGACCGCGGCCGCCTGAAACCTGACGAGCTTCTCGTGCACCACAGTTGGATCGCGGCGGACATGAGCCGCTGCTTCCTGCTGGTGGAGACCGATGACGTCACACTGCTGCAGCGTTGGGTCATCGAATGGGCGGATCTGGTGGAGTTCGAGATCATCCCCGTGGCGACAAACAAGGACATGGCTGAGGCATTGAGCGGGCACCTCTGATCATCGCCGCACACTACGTCAACGCAGTGCCGGCGAGCCGACTGCGCGCCGACACTCGTCGATCAGCCACAGGCGAAACGCCGCCACGACATCGCGCCTGGCGCTGCGCTCCGGGATCGTCAGGCAATAGGGCTGGCGCAGCTCCAGTGCCTGGGCGAGGGGCCTGACAAGTCGGCCGTCTGCCAGCGCCGCGGCACAGTAGATCCCTTGCGCCAGCGCCACGCCCAATCCCGAAATGGCAAGGTCGAGTGCCGCGCGCGATGAGTTGGCCGAGAGGCCGCGCTGCGCTGCCCGGCCGGGCTCGATGCCGGCCGCCTCGAACCAGTTGTGCCAGGACGGAAAGGACGCACCAGTCGGTCCCCAGCCCGTGTGGATAAGCGGCAGGCTGGCCAGGCCCTCGGGTTTGATTGTGTCCGCCAGCCCGGGGGCACACACGGGATAGACTGCGTCCTGGACGATGTCCTCGGTCGGGTGCTCGCGATAATGCGGCCCATAGGAGAGCCTGATGTCGATCAGTTCACGGTCGAACGGCACCGGGTCGTCGTCGCCTCTGAGCGATATGTCGACGACGCCATGGCTTGAGGCAAAACCAGCGAGACGCTGCGAAAGCCAACCCATGGCCATGGATGGCGGCACCGACACCACAAGGCGTGGGCGGAACGTATCGCCGCCCAGCTGGCGCGCGACGCTGCCGATCTCCTGGAAGGCCATGGTCAGCCTGGGCAGCATCTCGACGCCGGCCTCGGTGAGGACGACGCGCCGGTTGACGCGGTGGAACAGCTTGCGGCCCATCTGCTCCTCGACCGTGCGGATGAGCTGACTGACGGCAGCGGCCGACACCGAAAGCTCTTCCGCCGCCGCGGCAAAGCTGCCTATACGGGCCGCAGCCTCGAAAGCTTGAAGCCCTTTGAGAGAGGGAGGTACGGCCATAATCACCGAATAGATAAGTTCAGCTTATCTAGATTGCAGAAATCGTCGTTTTTGGAAAGGTTGTTCATTGGCTACAGTGGGTTCATCAAGCTCCAGTCTGGATCGAAGCACGTGGATCATCGTGACGTAATTTCATCGCTGACGCAGGAGGAGCGCAATCGGCTGACCGCCAAGTCTGATGTTGCGGGCCTCGTTCAGCTTGCTGCTCATTGGGGCGCGATCGTGGTCGTCGGATCGCTGATCGCCGTCAAGGTGCCGTTCTGGCCACTGCTGATGCTGCCGCAAGGTATCCTCATCGTCTTCCTGTTCACGCTGCTGCACGAAACGGTCCATCGCACGGCCTTTGAGTCGCAATGGCTGAACGATGCCGTGGCGCGGGTGTGCAGCCTGGCGATCGCGCTGCCGGCGGACTGGTTTCGCTATTTCCATTTCGCCCATCATCGATACACGCAGGACCCGCAGAACGACCCGGAACTGGCCTTCCCCAAACCGGAGACATGGCGGCAATATCTCGTCCACATATCCGGCATCCCTTTGTGGTGGGGCCACCTCAAGACGCTTTATGCCAATGCGATGGACCGCGGCCGGGAAAGCTACGTTCCGCCAAAGGGCTATGACAAGGTGCGCATCGAGGCACGCGCCATGATTGCCTTTTACGCCGTGGTCCTTCTGCTGGCCGTCTATTTCCGGCTCTCGGTGCTTCTCTATGTCTGGATCTTGCCCGCTCTGTTGGGGCAGCCGTTTCTGCGCCTCTATCTCTTAGCCGAGCACGGCCGTTGTCCGTTCGTCGCCAACATGCTGGAGAACACCAGGACCACGCTGACCAACTGGCTGGTCCGCAGGCTGGCGTGGAACATGCCGTTCCATGCCGAGCATCATGCCTATCCAGGCGTGCCGTTTCATCAACTGCCGCGGTTTCATGCGCTGATCGAGCGGCATCTCAAGGTGGTCGAGCCCGGCTATGTCAGCTTCCACGGCAAATACATCGACACGCTGCGTTGACGATGGCCGGCCTCAGCCGGTCTGGCTGTGGAGCGCTCGGGATTTCAACAGACGCTGGATCTCGGCGGCCGTTGACGGCACGCCGATCAGATAGCCCTGCGCCTCTGTACAGCCATTGCCGCGCAGGATGTCGAGTTGCGCCTCGGTCTCGACCCCCTCGGCGGTGACAGTGATGCCAAGCTCGGCGCCCAGCCCGATGACGGTGCGAACGATCGCCGCGGCGTCACGATTGCCCAGGTCGTGGATGAACGAACGATCGATCTTGATCTTGTCGACGGGAAAACGCCTGAGATAGCCGAGCGAAGAATAGCCGATGCCGAAATCGTCCAGCGCGATACGGATGCCGAGTTCGCGCAACTGCCGCAGCGTCCTTAGCACCGCCTCGCTTTCGTCCATCAGCACGGTTTCGGTGATTTCAAGCTCCAACCGACCGGCTGGCACGCCGGAGAAAGCCAGCGCCGAGATGACGCTGCGGGCGAAGCTGCCGCTTTTAAGTTGCACGGCCGAGGCATTGACCGCGACGCGCAGGCCGGCTGGCCAGTCGGCCGCCGCCGTGCAGGCTTTCCTCAGCGCCCATTCGCCAAGCGGCACGATCAATCCGGTGTCTTCGGCGACCGGAATGAAGCTGTCCGGCGCCACCGTGCCGCGTGTCGGCGAATGCCAGCGCATCAAGGCTTCCGCGCCGACGATCTCCCCGGATGCGATGTTCATGATGGGCTGGAAATCGAGGTCGAACTCCTGGCGCGGCAGCGCGGTCTCAAGGTCGACCTCCAGCGCACGCCGTGCCTGTACCATTGCGTCCATTCCGGGTTCGAAGAACCGATACAGATTGCGCCCTTCGCTCTTCGCCCGGTAAAGCGCTGTATCGGCGTTCCTCAGCAGCGTGTCGGCATCTCGGCCGTCGTCGGGGAAAACCGCGATACCCAGGCTGATTCCGATATGCATCTCGCGGCTCTTGTCGCGGAACGGTTTTCCGATTGTCTCGACGATGCGCTTCGCGAGTTTTTCAGCACTGGCAATGCCCTTGAAATTGAACTGGATGATGACGAATTCATCGCCGCCGAAGCGGGCGACGACGTCGTTTTCATTATGCAGGCAGCGCTGTAGTCGCTCGGCCACGCTCTTCAGAAGCCAGTCGCCGGCCGGATGTCCCCAGGTGTCGTTGACCGCCTTGAAGCGATCGAGATCGAGCGAGAAGATCGCCAGCGGCGTGGCTGCCGTGTCCTCCAGCGCAAGGTCGAGCCGTTCGCGGAACATCGAGCGGTTGGGCAGGCCGGTCAGCATATCGTGATGCGCAAGATGGGTCATGCGCTCTTCGGTACGGCGGCGCTCCGTAACATCGTCGAAGGTCGCCACCCAACCGCCGCCGCTCATCGGCTGGCGGGTGACCAGAACCGTCCTGCCGTCGGTAAGATGCCGATAGGCCGAGTGCATTTTTCTCGCCACCAGGCAGGCCTCGGTCTTGGCGACTTCGCTGTCGACATCGATCTTCGTATAGATGCCGAGCTCCAGCAATCGTTCGAGCGCGTCGCGGTGCGTTGTTCCAAGCGGGAAGTCCGCCGCGGTGACGTTGTAGAGTTCTAGAAAACGCCCGTTGCGCACGATCATCTTGCCGTCGGCGTCATACATCAGCAGGCCTTGCGACATGTTGGCGAGCGCTGCGTCGAAGCGGCGGTGCTGCTCCTTGAGATCCTCTTGCGCGCGGCGCTGCTCGGTGATGTCTTCATAGATCGAGACCCAGCCGCCCAGAGCCAGAGGGCGGTGCGAGATGCTGACGATGCGGCCGTCCGACAGTGTTTCTTCGTAGGTCGACGGCTTTGCCTGATCGATATAGGGCTTGCGGATGGCGTAGAGTTCGTCGGCGGTTTGCGAGGCGATGCCGATATCGGCGCTGTGGCGCAGAATGTCGAGGAACCGGATGCCGGGCCTTATCACGCTGGCTTCGAGGCAAAAGATGTTCAGGTAGTTGCCGTTGCAGATGATCATCCGCTCGTCGGCGTCGAACATGCACAGGCCGTGCGACATGTTCTCGACCGCAGCCGAAAAGCGTTGGTTCTGCTCGCGCAGTTCGTCTTCCATGTGGCGGGAGTGGTCCATGCCTTCGGCCTCCCGTTTCGGGATGGTCGGACCATCCTTGGCATCAGCGACGGGCATGAGCGCGCCTGCGGACCGTGATCGAACGCGCTATTGTGGCCGCCGCCGGTTAATTTAGCGTTTTTAGCCGATTGCGGTCGCCGAAACCTGGTGCCGCGACGTCTCGATCGCGGAAAACCGCTTCAGGAACGCATTTTGCGCCCAGCTCACCGAGCGTGGCGTGAAATCGAAGCGGTCGGCATTGAAGCCGCGCGGCCGGCCGAAGAACTCGGTCGCCTCGGCGGTCGAAAAGCCGGCGAGCAGCGTTGCCTCGAAATAGGCGGCGATCTGGTCGGCGCGCTTGATCTCCTTGCGCAGCGCAGCACCCGGTTCCGGCAGCGAGAAGCGCAGATGGATGGCGCGCTGCAGCCGCAACTCACAATCCTTGTAGCTGCCGCCCATTACCGATTTGAACGGTGAGATCATGTCGCCGATGACATATTCGGGGGCGTCGTGCAGAAGAGCCGCCAGCCGGGCGTCGGCCGAAGCCTCGGGTACCAGGTCGCGGAACAGCGCTTCGACCAGCAGCGAGTGCTGGGCAACCGAAAAAGCATGCTCGCCGCTGGTCTGGCCGTTCCAGCGGGCAACGCGGGCGAGCCCATGCGCAATGTCTGAAATCTCGATGTCGAGCGGCGAGGGGTCGAGCAGGTCGAGCCGGCGGCCCGACAGCATGCGCTGCCAGGCGCGTGCCGGTGCGCCGACGCGGTCGGCCGCCATCAGACCCCCTCCGCGCTGGCGGCTTCCTGCGGGAAGGTGAATTTTGCCCAACCGGGAATGGCCAGCGTAACTGGAACGTCCGCCGCCATGATCGGCAGATCGGCCTCGAGCGCCGCCTTGATCCGGTCGATACGGACAATCGCCAGACCAGCCGTGCCGGCAGTCGAGCCAAGCGTGCCAACCGGCCTGCCTTCGACGGTCAGCTCAGAGCCGGGCGCGGGCAGGGGCCGGTCGGCTGACACAATCAGCACGCGCCGCCTGGCGGTGCCGCGATGCTGCATGCGCGAGACGACCTCCTGGCCGACATAGCAGCCCTTCTTGAAGCCGACGCCACCGGTTTCGTCCAGCAGCACGTCGTGGGGGAAGGCGTCTCCGAGTTGGTAGTCGCTGCCGCTTTCGGCAATGCCGCCGGCAATGCGGAAGGCTTGCCACGCGGCAAGATCGCTGCGCTCATCTGTTTCGCCATAGGAACGCGTGACGGCACCCTTCGGAAAGCGTGTGTCGGCGGCTGCCGTTGAATCAGATTGTGAGGGTGTTGATTCATGTCCCCATGCGACGGTGACAAATGCCTGATCGGATTTGGCAATCTCGACCTTGGCGCGCAGTTTGTAGAGCGTCAGCCGGCGTATGAAATCGTCCGCTATGTCGGCACGGCATTCGAGCCGGAATGCATTCTCGCCGGTGCGCGAGATCAGGAAATCGAACAGGATCTTGCCTTGCGGCGTCAGCAGCGCACCGGGCTTGGCTTCGCCGGGAGCCAGGATGTCGAGATCGGTGGTCACGATGTTTTGCAAAAAATGCTCGGCATCCGGACCTGATACGGAAATGAGGGCGCGGTCTTTGAGCTGGGCAAAGGGCATGGGCGGAAAAGCAACCTGATCTTGCAAAACGGTCGGCCTTTACGTAAGCCGCTGGCACTCCCCCCGCAAGAGAGCATGGCCATGATCTACGACCTCATCCTGACAGGCGGCACCGTGGTCAACCACGACGGCGAAGGGGCTCGCGACATCGGCGTGAAGGGCGGGCGCATCGCCGCCATCGGCGATCTCCGCCAGGCCTCGGCGGGCGAGACGATCGATTGCCGCGGCCTGCATATCCTGCCGGGCGTCATCGACAGCCAGGTGCACTTTCGTGAGCCGGGATTGGAGCACAAGGAAGATTTGGAAACGGGTTCGCGCGCGGCCGTGCTTGGCGGCGTCACCACCGTGTTCGAGATGCCCAACACCAATCCTTTGACCACCAGCGAGGCAGCGCTTGCCGACAAGGTTCGGCGCGGCACGGATCGCATGCATTGCGATTTTGCCTTCTGGGTCGGCGGCACCCGCGAAAACGCCGAGGAGGTCGGCGAGCTTGAGCGATTGCCGGGCGCGGCCGGGATCAAGGTTTTCATGGGCTCGTCCACCGGCGATCTGCTGGTCGAGGACGACGAAGGTGTCGCCTCGATCCTGAGAAACACGCGCCGCCGTGCAGCCTTTCATTCGGAAGACGAATTCCGGCTGCGCGAGCGTCTTGGCGAGCGCATCGAGGGCGACCCGGCATCGCACCCTGTCTGGCGCGACGAGATCGCCGCCTTACGCTGTACCGAACGGCTTGTACGCATCGCGCGCAGCGTTCGCGCCCGCATTCATGTCCTGCACATCTCGACGGCCGAGGAGATTGTGTTTCTCGAACAACACAAGGATGTCGCGACCTGCGAGGCAACGCCGCATCATTTGACGCTAAGCGCCGACGACTACGCACGCCTTGGCACGCTGATCCAGATGAACCCGCCGGTGCGCGCCGCCCGCCATCGCGACGGCGTCTGGCACGGCATTGCCCAAGGCGTCGTCGACGTGCTCGGCTCCGACCATGCGCCGCACACGCTGGCCGAGAAGGCCAAGCCGTATCCGGCCTCACCGTCGGGAATGACCGGCGTGCAGACGCTGGTGCCGATCATGCTCGACCACGTCAATGCCGGCCGGCTGACCTTGCAGCGCTTTGTCGACCTGTCCAGTCATGGCCCGCAGCGGATCTTCGGCATGGCCAGGAAAGGCCGCATCGCCGCCGGCTATGACGCCGACTTCACCATCGTAGACATGATGCGGCGCGAGATGATCACCAATGCGCAGGCCGGCTCGAAAGCCGGCTGGACGCCTTATGATGGCAGGGAAGTGACGGGTTGGCCGGTCGGCACCGTCATTCGAGGCCGACGTGTCATGTGGGAGGGCGAAATCGTCACGCCAGGCCAGGGCAAAGCGGTGGAGTTTTCCGAGGCATTGCCCGTCTAGGCTCCCGGATCTCCGCAAGGGCAGAGGCAGAAAGCTCAATCCCCGGCGACGAAGAACGACCACTGTCCGGCAGGCGTGATGCCGACACGGTAGAAGATATAGGCGCCGAACTGCTTCATGTCATTGAAATCGCCGGCGGTGACGATCTTGAAGAGCTCGACCCGCTGCTTGGCGTCCAGCTTGTCCAGCGGCAGGGCGAAGAAATACGGCCACACATAGAGTTCTTGTGGCGTGCCGGCATCGAGGTGGACGTAGCCGGCATTAAGCACCTCCTCCAGGATGGCCAGAATCTCCTGGCCGTCTGGGTCGCCGGAGAGGCCCTTGAGGAAGGCGATGGCGTCGCCGTCTATGTCGGTCAGCGATATCTGTGTCATGCTCTCGCCCGTGCCGATCAACGGTCGCAGCTTTTCGATATCGCCGCCCTTGCAGGCTTCGACGATCAGATCGTGCATGCGCCGCACCGGTTCCGGCAGCTTGCCGAGATCGTAGACGACCTCAGGCACCGGCGTTTCCGGATCGACGCGCGGTCTGGTCACGCCGCCATCCGCCGGGCTGTCCGGCTCGGCTTCGGCAGGAGCAGTCGGCTGGCTGGCCGGCGGCGGCGTTCCGACCGGGTTGGGCATTGGCACGGCGCTTCCGGGGGGCGACATGTCGTCGTCGGCCGGCGGCGTGACTGTCGGGGGGAGCTCTTCGCGCTTGATTTCGCTCAGCGCATACACGGGGCTGCTCGCGAGACACACAAGCAGGGGAATCGCGGCACAGCAAGCGGCGAAGGAGATGCGAAGGATCAAGCCACACGGCTTGCCTGACATCGAAAAACTCACTGCCCGTTTCTCCCTGCTTCCGGGCATGACGCCCGAGCGGCATGTTCCCGTCAAAGAACCGGACGTCGGTTCAGTGCCGCAGCCGTTCAGGTTCGAAGGCGCCAGCAATCACCTTTTCACGCATACGGTCGAGCAGGGCAAGGGCCGAGGTCTCGCCATTGGCACGCAACATCTCGCCGAAGGCTGTTTCGAGCGCTGCTTCGGCGATGATCTCGGGCTCTATCCCGGCGGAGAGACCTTCCGCCCAGGCCTCGCTGTGGCTTTCCACGGCGGTCAGGCGTTTTTCTTCCCTGACCAGCGCGTCGATGTCGTTGACACCATGTTCCATAAGCGAATGTCCACCCTTTCAAGCTGCGATCCATCGATGTGGATCAGGCCTGATCTGTTCATTTCACACGCAGGGGCGATTAAGTATTTGTAAATACGACATTTTTTTGATCGTCTTTTACAAAGCCCAATTGCCTTGTGCGAAGCTGCGTTCAGCTCGAGTCAAACTAGCCGATTGGGGCGGCCTGCGGGGCGAAAACCTTCAGTTTGAGTTAATTCCGCTTTCGCGCGGTAAGGTTTCGTTAATACTGTTGCAGAAGTGCAACATGAGGATTGCACCAAGATATCGCCTGGCACAAGCCGATATATCCGCTGTGCCCAGCAATGATCCGGATAGTTGTTGATGAGCGAGTGCCTAGTTGCCGTAACGCGAGGCGATATCGCGAGACAGCGTCTCGCCTTCCTTCATGTAGCGGCTGATGGCTTCGGTCGCCGAGGGCGTGCACCTCGTATAGGTGCCGCCGAAGGAGCGGTAGCCGCGATTGAAGCTGGCAATGAAGCGGGCGCGCCGCTCGGCGTCCGGATTTTCCGAATCGAGCAGTTTTGTCATCTCGACACGCCACTGGTCGCCCTTCTCGCCGCACAGATTGCGCAGGAAATGCAGCGAACCCAGAACCTCCGCCAGCCGCATCAACCCAGGCTCGAACGGCGATTCGGCGCTGAGCGCGGGCCGTATCGAAACGGTCGCACCGACCGCAAGACACACGGCGAGGAGCATGGACGGACGGTTCATAAGCCTTCTCTACCCAACGGCGTGGCTCTGCCAAACAGGATAAGTCTTTGTGGCGAAACAATTTGTCGCCTGCAAGGCGGTTTCAGGGCTTCGGCCCGTCGTCTCCGTCCGGGTCCAACAAGTCCTCGGCCACGGCGAACACCGAGCCGGCGAGCGGCAATGCCGCCATCTCACTGAGCGTATAGAAGGCCGCCGTCTCTGCATCGTCGCTGGCTACGGCCTCGCCGCCAGCATAGGCGGCGCCGAAGACCGTGAGGAGATAATCGACCGGGTGGCTGTCATCCCTGCCGTCGATGTGGATTTCCCGCAGCGGGCGGTAATCGGTGGCCCGCAAGCCGGTCTCTTCCAACAGTTCGCGGACCGCGGCCTGTTCCAGCGTCTCACCGGCTTCGACCTTGCCACCCGGAAAGGCATAGAGCCCTTGCGATGGTTGCCGGGCGCGCTTGACCAGAAGCACGGCATCCGCGCGTATGACGGCGACCGAAACTGCCGGAACTATCTTGCGCGCTTCGTTCACGGGTTCCCGATCAGGCGTGTAGGCAGGTCTGTTGTGGATCGCCCAGCATGGGCAAGCTTTAGCGGTTGCGCAACGCCGGTTGCATCGCCACTTTCAAGCTGAACCATTCGAAGGACGCCAATCGACCATGTGCGGACGTTTTGCCTTGACCGCGACGCCGGACCAGACTGCCGCGTTGCTAGGCTTGGCGGAACTGGAGGATTTCCCGGCGCGCTACAACATCGCCCCGACGCAGCCGATCCTGATGGCGGTCGCCGGCCCCCCGCGGGCGCCGGGCTCCAATCTGCCGGACCGGCAGCCAATGCTGGTGCGCTGGGGGCTGATCCCGACCTGGGTGAAGGACACACGCGAGTTTCCGCTGCTGTTCAACGCGCGCTCCGAAGGGGCTGCCGAAAAGGCGTCGTTCAAGGCCGCCATGCGCCATCGCCGCGCCTTGGTGCCGGCGTCCGGCTTTTATGAATGGCGGCAAACCGGCGGCAAGAAAGGCCAGCCTTACTGGATACGCCCAAGGCATGGCGGGCTGGTCGCCTTCGCCGGACTGATCGAGACCTATGCCGAGCCGGGCGGTTCGGAAATGGACACCGGCGCCATCCTGACCATCAACGCCAATGCCGAAATCGCGCATATCCACGACCGCATGCCTGTGGTGATCGACCCCAGGGATTTCGCCCGTTGGCTGGATTGCCGCACGCTCGAACCGCGTGATGTCGCCGATCTGTTGCGGCCGGCTCAACTCGATTTCTTCGAGGCCATTCCCGTCTCCGACCTGGTCAACAAGGTCGCCAACACCGGACCGGAGATTCAGGAGCGGGGCGAGATCGGGCCGGAGCCCGAAAAGGTCAAGCGCCAGAAGCCCAGCGCGGACGACAATCAGATGACGTTGTTCTAGTTGAACTGTTCTTCAGCGGCGTATGTCTGCGCCATTTGCCAGGCGCCCTTGGCGCAGGGCCGCACACCACTTCAGGCGGCGCGGGGCGACACGATTTTCTGTACCGGCTTTTTCTTCTTCGCGGTGTGAAGGAGGGCGGCGACGATCGCGGCCGGGCCGATCGCGCGATAGTGGTTGGCCAGTGCCGGCTGCTTGGCTCGGTTGGCTTCCTGCTTGGTTCGGGGCATGTTTCTCTTCCCAGGTAACATTTTCGTGTCTGCGTTTGATGGCTGATTCTGACCAAATCGTGACGCCTGCTGATCTAGCCGGCGAATGTTTCATGACTGTGCCGACATGTTTAATAAAATGTTTCAGTGCATCATTACCTGTGATCCAGCGACGTTTTTGCCGAAACTTGCGACTTGACGGCAACACATGCCAAGGCGATAAAGCCGCCCATGAAAACGTCTTTCGCCATTTGTGGCATTTGCATTATTGGCTAGCCTCGCGCTGGTCCGGACGTTTTCGCCTCATCTTTCCCCAGATTGGACAAACGCCCCGGCCAGCAGGCTGGAGCCTGATTTGCGTTTCGCGCAGGGCTGGCTTCGTCAAATTGAGTTCTGAACCGGGAAGGCACGAATGTTCGACGCATCTCAGAGCCTGCGCCTCTACAACACGCTGACGCGGACGAAAGAGGATTTCGTCCCGATCGATCCAGACAATGTGCGCATGTATGTCTGCGGCCCGACCGTCTACGACTTTGCCCATATCGGCAATGCCAGGCCGGTGATCGTCTTCGACGTGCTTTTCCGCTTGCTGCGTCACGTCTATGGGCAGGCGCACGTCACCTATGTGCGCAACATCACCGACGTCGACGACAAGATCAACGCGCGCGCTCTGCGCGACTTCGGCGGCGAGATCGCTTCCGGAACACTTTCGCTCAACGAGGCGATCAGGCGGGTCACCGAAAAGACCGCCGATCAGTTCCATCGGGACGTGGCGGTTCTCGGCTGCCTGGAGCCGACGGTCGAGCCGCGCGCCACCGAATTCGTCGAGCCCCGCGCCGACGGCAAAGTCGACATGATCACCTTGATTCAAAGCCTGATCGAACGCGGCCATGCCTATGTTGCCGCGGGCGAAGTCCTGTTCGATACGGCGTCGATGCCGGACTACGGCCAACTGTCGAAGCGCAATCTCGACGAGCAGCAGGCCGGTGCTCGCGTCGCCGTCGACGCGCACAAGAAAAATCCCGGCGATTTTGTCCTGTGGAAGTTGTCGTCGCCGGAGGAGCCTGGCTGGAATTCGCCATGGGGCAGGGGTCGGCCGGGCTGGCACATCGAATGCTCGGCAATGTCGGCCGCCTATCTCGGCGAGGTGTTCGACATCCATGGCGGCGGCCTCGACCTGATCTTCCCGCACCATGAGAACGAGATCGCTCAGTCGCGCTGCGCCCATGGCACGGACGTGATGGCCAACATCTGGATGCACAACGGCTTCCTGCAGGTCGAAGGTCAGAAAATGTCGAAAAGCGTCGGCAATTTCTATTCGATCAACGAACTGCTCGAGACCGAGACGTTTGGCGGCCGCAAATGGCCGGGCGAGGTCCTGCGGCTGGCGATGCTGATGACGCACTATCGCGAACCAATCGACTTTTCCGTGCGCAAGCTGGAAGAGGCCGAGAACACGCTGCGCAAATGGAAGCGGGCGGCCGACCTTGCGCCGGCCGCCGCAGGACTGCTGCCCGTGCAGGTCGTCGATGCCTTGTCGGACGATCTCGCAACCTATGCCGCCTTCCAGGTCTTGACGCAGTTGGCTGGCGAGGCAGCGGACGGCAACGATGCGGCGGCTGCGCTGAAGGCGTCGCTGCTGTTCCTCGGCTTCGATGTCGCGTCGGCGACGGTTGATGAAGACCACGTCGCCAAGGCCATCGCCAAGCGTATCGCATTCATCGCCGCCAAGAACTGGGCCGAGGCCGACCGCATCCGCGACGAACTGCTGGCGCAAGGTGTACAGTTGAAGGACGGCAAGGATCCGGTCAACGGCGAGCGAGTGACGACGTGGGAGGTCAAGCGGTGAGGGTGGCGCGAAACACCTTTACAAGTTTGGCGGAGGCGCTGGTGACAGCCGATCTCCCCCCTTGCGGGGGAGATGTCCGGCAGGACAGAGGGGGGGGTGAAGGAACGCCATCGTTTCTGTTTGCCTACCCTCGTTTCGACCGTTTCCTGAGAAGGCAGCGGTCTCCAATTGATAAGCGGGCGGGACAGCACCCCCCTCTGCCCTGCCGGGCATCTCCCCCGCAAGGGGGGAGATCAGCCCTCGTCGCCGATTTCGCTAATCACCGGCGAAGGGGTGTTTGATGGGACACGATCTCGTTCCGCAACGACACCGCCGGAATGCAAAATCCATGCGTCGGGTCATGACCGATGCGGAGTTGGAACTTTGGAATGAGTTGCGTGCTCACCGGCTTATGGGGATGAGCTTTCGACGGCAGGTGCCGATCGGACCTTATATCGTTGACTTTGCTTGCTCGGCCTATCGTCTCATCGTCGAGGTAGACGGCAGCCAGCATGCGGATAGCGAAAATCTACAACAAGACGAGACACGCAGCGCATATTTTAAGAGCAGTGGCTGGACCATCCTGCGCTTCTGGAACGACGACGTCATTCGCGATATCGACAATGTCTGCCAGCACATCGTCATCGAGGCCGGCCTGGCCGCTGCCGAAGTGCCGGGGATCGAACCAGCAAAGGAGTCCGTTCCATGATCGACCATCTTGGCATTACCGTTGTCGATTTCGATGCTTCGAAGGCGTTCTATGACAAGGCGATGGCGCCGCTTGGTGCAGCGCTCCTCTACATGGTGCCGCTGGAATACACCGGCGGCGCCAAGGTCGGCGGCTATGGGCGTGACCGGCCGGTGTTCTGGCTGAGTTCGGCCAAGGACAAGCCCAGGGATCACCAGCACGTCGCCTTCACGGCGCGCAGCCGCGCCGAGGTCGATGCCTTCCACGCAGCGGCACTTGCTGCCGGTGGCAAGGACAATGGCGGGCCGGGCCTGCGCCGGCATTATCACCCGAACTACTATGGCGCCTTCGTCTTCGATCCCGACGGCAACAATGTCGAAGCCGTCTGCCATGCGCCGGAGTGAGCGGTGATGAGCCTCGACAACCGGCCGATCTACACCGGCGGCTGCCAGTGCGGCGCGGTGCGCTTTCGCGTTGAAGGCGCGCTCGGCGACGCTTCGGTCTGCCATTGCCGCATGTGCCAGAAGGCGTTCGGCTCGTTCTATGCGCCGCTGGTTTCGGTGCGTGGCGCCCGGCTCGACTGGACGCGCGGCGAGCCGAAATATTTCCGCTCGTCCAACCATGTCGATCGCGGCTTCTGCCCTGATTGTGGCACGCCACTGACCTTCACCGCGCCGGATGGTGTTGGCCTCGCCATCGGCGCGTTCGACAATCCGGCGGAGATCGTGCCGCTGATCCAATGGGGTGTCGAGGCAAAGCTGCCTTATGTCGATACGATCCCGCGATTGCCGGGCGAGGAGACGATGGCCGACGTGTCGTCGGCCTCTTATCTGGCGGATCTCGTCTCCTATCAGCATCCGGACCACGACACCGAACAATGGCCGCCAAAGGAAAGATCATGACCGAGACAGTAAGAACCGGCGGCTGCCAGTGTGGCGCCGTGCGTTTCCGCATTCATGGAGCGCTCGGCCGTCCGTCGATCTGCCATTGCCGGATGTGCCAGAAGCAGTTCGGCTCGTTCTTCGGTGCACTGGTCACGGTGCCCAGGGACGGCGTCGAATGGACCCATGAAGAGCCGAGCTATTTCCAGTCGTCGGTCAATATCGATCGTGGTTTCTGCGCGCGCTGCGGCACGCCGCTGACATATCGGCAGCCCGGCGGACTGGAAATCGCCATCGGTGCCTTCGACGACCGTTCGGATCTGGCACCGCAGATCCAGGTCAACTATGCCGCGCGGCTGCCATGGGTGGAGACGATCTTCGATCAGCCCGTCCACCAGGATCCTGATTATTACAACAGGCAGGAATCCATCATCTCCTTCCAGCACCCAGACCATGAAACAGCGGACTGGCCGACCAAAGGTTTGCAGCTATGAGCAGTCAATTGCGTACGCTTTATCCCGAGATCGAGGCCTTCGAGTCCGGCATGCTCGATGTCAGCGACGGCCATCAGGTCTACTGGGAGCGTTCCGGCACCAAAGGCGCCAAGCCGGCGGTGTTCCTGCATGGCGGACCGGGCGGCACCATTTCACCAAAACACCGGCGGCTGTTCGACCCGAAGCTTTACGATGTCATTCTGTTCGACCAGCGCGGCTGCGGAAAATCGACGCCCAACGCCTCGCTCGAAGCCAATACGACCTGGCACCTGGTCGCCGACATCGAACGCCTGCGCGAAATGGCCGGCTTCGACAAATGGCTGGTGTTCGGCGGCTCCTGGGGGTCGACGCTGGCGCTCGCCTATGCCGAAACGCACCCCGAACGCGTCAGTGAGTTGGTGGTACGCGGCATCTACACGCTGACACGTGCGGAACTCGAATGGTACTATCAGTTCGGCGTCTCGGAAATGTTCCCGGACAAATGGGAGCGCTTTCTGGCGCCGATCCCGGAGGCCGAGCGCGGCGACATGATGGCTGCCTACCGCAAGCGGCTGGTCGGCACGGATCGCAAGGCGCAGATCGAAGCCGCCCGCGCCTGGAGTCTGTGGGAGGGCGAAACGATCACGCTGTTGCCGGAGCCGGAAACCAGTGGACCGTTCGGGCAGGACGACTATGCTGTCGCCTTCGCCCGCATCGAAAACCACTATTTCGTCCATGCCGGTTGGCTGGAAGAAGGACAATTGCTGCGCGATGCGCACAAGCTTGCCGATATTCCCGGCACCATCGTCCACGGCCGCTACGACATGCCGTGCCCGGCGCGCTATGCCTGGTCGCTGCACAAGGCGTGGCCGAAGGCGGATTGCCATCTGATCGAGGGCGCCGGTCATGCTTATTCGGAGCCGGGGATTTTGGATCAACTGATCCGGGCGACGGATCGGTTTGCAGGGAAGATATAGTCGATGCACGGCGATCCTTCACACCCCCCTCTGTCCTACCGGACATCTCCCCCGCAAGGGGGGAGATTGGATGTCGCCTTCGCTTTCGCCAATCGCCGACATTGCAGGACCAGCGCTATCGTCAAAGCTGCCGATCTCCCCCTTTGCGGGGGAGATGGCCGGCAGGCCAGAGGGGGGTGCTCAAGCACCTTGCTGTCATGAAAAAGGAAAGACTGTTCCTCTTCGACACCACCCTCCGCGATGGCCAGCAGACGCCGGGCATCGACTTCTCTATCGAAGACAAGATCGCTATCGCGAAACTGCTCGACGCTTTCGGCCTCGATTATGTCGAAGGTGGCTATCCCGGCGCCAATCCGACCGACACAGCCTTCTTCCAGGAGAAGCGCACGGCGCACGCCAAATTTGTCGCCTTCGGCATGACCAAGCGGGCAGGGGTGTCGGCGTCCAACGATCCCGGCCTTGCGTCACTCGTGCAATCCAAGTCGGATGCCATCTGCTTCGTCGCCAAGAGTTGGGACTACCATGTCCGTGTCGCGCTCGGCTGCACCAATGAGGAGAACCTCGACGCCATCAAGGCCTCCGTCGAGGCGGCGATCGCCGCCGGCAAGGAGGCGTTGGTCGATTGCGAGCATTTTTTCGACGGCTTCAAGGCCAATCCCGATTATGCGCTGGCCTGCGCCAGGACCGCCTGTGATGCCGGCGCGCGCTGGGTGGTGCTGTGCGACACCAATGGTGGCACGCAACCCTCGGAAGTCCGCGCCATCGTCGAGAAGGTTATTTCATCAGGTATTTCAGGCGATCATCTCGGCATCCATGCCCATCACGACACCGGCCAGGCAGTGGCGAATTCCCTCGCCGCTGTCGAGGCCGGCGTGCGCCAGATCCAGGGCACGCTCAACGGCATCGGCGAGCGCTGCGGCAACGCCAATTTGATCTCGATCGTGCCGACGCTGGCGTTGAAACCGGCCTTCGCCGATCGTTTCGAGACGGGCATTTCGGCTGAGGCGCTGACCGGCATTTCGCGCCTGTCCCGCGCCTTCGACGAACTCCTGAACCGCGCCCCGGAAGCGCAAGCGCCCTATGTCGGGGCCTCTGCTTTCGCCACCAAGGCGGGCATCCATGCCTCCGCGCTGGCCAAGGAGCCGGCGACCTATGAGCATGTGCCCCCGGAAACGGTCGGCAACCGCCGCCGCGTCATGGTTTCGGACCAGGGCGGCAAGGCCAATTTCCTCGCCGAGTTGAGGCGGCGCGGCATCGACGTGCCGAAAGACGATCACCGGCTCGACGCGCTGATATCAGTGGTCAAGGAGCGCGAGGCCGAGGGCTATGCCTATGAGGGCGCCGATGCCAGCTTCGAGCTCCTGGCACGCAAGATGCTGCACGGCCTGCCGGAGTTCTTCAACGTCACCTCGTTCCGCTGCATGGTCGAGCGCCGCTTCGACGCCAACGGCCAATTGAAAACGGTCTCCGAAGCGATCGTCAAGGTGGTGGTCGACGGCGAGGAGAAGATGTCGGTGGCCGAGGGGCATGGCCCGGTCAACGCACTCGACATCGCGCTGCGCAAGGACCTTGGCAAGTTCCAGAGCGAGATCGCCGACATGGAACTGGCCGACTTCAAGGTGCGTATCCTCAATGGCGGCACCGAGGCGATCACCCGCGTTCTGATCGAATCGCATGACGGCACCGGCGCGCGCTGGTGGACGGTCGGCGTTTCCGAAAACATCATCGACGCCTCGTTCCAAGCGCTGATGGATTCCATCGTCTACAAGCTGATGAAGAACCGCGAGATGGCCGGACTGGTGGCCGCCGAATAGGGTTGAACCATCAGCGAAAGTCCATTGATCCATCAGAACTTTGCGATGGTCTTGCCAAGGTGGCTGGGCCATAGCGTTGGCCCATGGCCACTGAAACAATCACCCTGGATGCGGATTCCAAGGCCCGTCGCGGCTTCCTGTTGGCACTGGGGGCCTATCTGCTATGGGGGCTGCTGCCTTTTTACATGAAGGCGGTCGCTCATCTGCCGCTCGCCGAGGTCATTGCCCATCGCATCGTCTGGTCGGTGCCGATTGCCGCCGCCGTTCTGGTTTGGGCCGGCCGTACGGCGGATTTCAAGGCGGCGCTGCGTTCGCCGCGCACCATCGCCATGGCCGCGCTGACGGCGGCGCTGATCTCGGTCAACTGGGGCATCTATGTCTGGGCGATCGCCGTCGACCGCACCGTCGAAACCGCGCTCGGCTACTACATCAACCCGCTGGTCAGCGTCGTCGTCGGCGCGCTGCTGCTTGGCGAGCGGCTCGACCGGCTGCGGATCGCGGCGGTGGTGCTGGCGGCCGTCGCCGTCGCCGTGCTGACCATAGAGGGCGGCAAGCTGCCCTGGGTATCGCTGGCGTTGGCCTTTTCCTTCGCCGCCTACGGTTTCTTCCGCAAGACGCTGCCGATCGGCCCGAGCCAGGGGTTTCTGCTCGAAGTGCTTTTGCTGTCGGTGCCGGCGCTCGGCTATATCGTCTATCTCATCGCGACCGGACAGGACCACATCATATCCAGCAGTGGCACCGATACGGCATTGCTGATCGGCTGCGGTCCGGTCACATCGGTGCCGTTGTTGCTGTTCGCCTTCGGCGCCAAGCTGCTGCGGCTGTCAACCATCGGCATCATGCAATATATCGCGCCGACCATGGTGTTCCTGATCGCCGTTCTGATCTTCGGCGAGCCTTTCGGCACCACCCAGGCGGTTGCGTTCGCGCTGATCTGGGCGGCTTTGGCGGTCTATTCCTGGTCGATGTTCCGTGGCCGCGAAGTTCGGCCGGTGGGCTGACTACAAGGTAAGGGCTCTCCAATGTATGTGCTGCATATCGCCAACAAGAACTATTCCTCGTGGTCGCTGCGGCCATGGGTGCTTATGCGGACGCTGGACATCCCATTCGAGGAGCGGCTGACGCCATTCCCGACCGGACCGAGCTGGGATCTGTACCGGCCATTCTCGCCGAGCGGCCGCGTGCCATGCCTGATCGACGATGGCTGGGCGGTCTGGGATTCGCTGGCCATCGTCGAATATCTGGCCGAACGCCACCATGGCGTGTGGCCCGTCGAAGCCAAGGCGCGCGCCTGGGCACGCTCGGCCGCCGCCGAGATGCATTCGAGCTTCACCGCATTGCGCGGGGCATGCCCGATGAGTTGCGGCGTGCGGGTAAAGCCGTTCCCGATGTCCGATGGGCTGAAGAAGGACCTTTTCCGCCTCGGTGACCTCTGGAATGATGGTCTTGCCCGTTTCGGCGGGCCGTTTCTGGCCGGCGCTCATTTCACCGCCGTCGACGCTTTCTTTGCTCCGGTGGCGTTCCGCGCCCAGTCCCATGGGCTCCCCTTCGAGGGCGCGGCTGCGGCTTATCCGGCGCAATTGCTTGCTCTACCGGCGATGCGCGAATGGTATGCGGCTGGCCTTGCCGAAATCTGGCGCGAGTCCGATCACGAAGCGGAAGTGGCCGCCGCCGGCACCGTCATCGAGGATCTTCGCGCCACGGCGTGATAGCCGCCGGCGGGTGCTACATCTGTCCGAGCCGCCTGACAAAGAGATAGGTCGCTCCCGCGACTACCATCGCTACCGCCGTCACCACCCAGAAGCCCATTGGCGTGTCGACCAGCGGCAGGCCGCCGACATTCATGCCGAACAGGCCGGAGATGATGGTCATCGGCAACAGCACCGCCGTCATCACCGACAGTACGTACAGCAGCCGGTTCGACTGCGTCGTCAGCTTGGCCATAAGCTCGTCCTGCAACAGCCGGGCGCGTGCCTGCAATTGTTCGCCATCATAATGCAGCGTCTGCGCCCTGTGTGAAAGACGCGCGGCCATGTCGTTGATGCTGTCGGGCAGGTCGTTACGGTGCGAGTGGTCGAGATGGCGAAACAGATTGGTCAGCGTCGCCATCTGCCTGTGGATCACCACCAGATGCCGGCGCGCGTCGACGAGGGATTGCCGTTCATTGTGCCATGCGTCGCACACTATGCGATCCTCGATCCCGTCGAGACTGTCGCCGAGTGCGGCGAGTTCGGCCACCATGCCGTCGAACGATTGGCCGACGACCGCCTCGATCAACTCGGCCGGCGAGCGGAACTTGCGCGATCCATTCTCGATCGCCTTGCGGATGTTGTCGACCGACTGCAACGGCTGCTTGCGGGCGCCGACCAGCATCGTGTCATTGAGCGCGAAGCGGAAATGGCCAAGCCCGCCCGCTTCCGCCGAATAGTCATGGCGCAGGTCCGGCAGGTCGCCATAGAGCCAGTCGTCCTCGAGGTCGATGTGGCAGCCATGGCTGGCGGACAGGAAAGCTTCACGCACCGGTGCCGGCAAAGCGTGATCGGTGCCGATCTCATGGCGAGCGCGCATGTCGGAAAGCTGGTAGCTGCGCCATGTCCAGTGCGCGGCGGCGGCGTCCCTGGTTCGCACGCCCTCAGCGGTGAAGTGATAGATGAAGAACAATCCGTGCTCGTCGGGCAGGTAGGGCGACAGGTCGGTGCCTTCCGGGGCGAGAGTGATATCCATGGGGGCGGTGCCAGATGCATGTTCCGAAGATGGCACCGCACGGCGGCTGCCTGGCCTTGATTTCTAGCACGAGCGAACCCGGTTCCGTGTGACGGTTTCTTGACAGCCGATCACGGTCTGTCGATCACCTACGTCAATCCGGTGGTGACGGCCTTCGCCACCCCCGGATTGTGTCCCTGTCAGTGCTTCGGGCCGAAGCCGGGGTAGGGCTTTAGGGATACGATTGCGGCAATGTCCATCATGCCGGCCTTGACCAACGGCAAGGTGGCGAGGTGGGCGCGAACCTCTGCATCATCGGCTGCCTCGAACATCATGCCGCTGCCCGGGATGTCGCCTCGGTTCCACACCTGGCGTACCGCGCCTTCGGCATAGAGCGTGCGCCGCTGTTCGGCTTCGCCGGGTAGAAGCGGAGCGAAATCGGCATCGGCAAATTTTTCGGTGTTGCGGGTGAGAAGGGCAAAGAACTGCATGGCGGTCTCCTTTGGTTGGAATGGCCGAATTATCGCTCCCGCCGGTCAGACTGTCCAAGACTGGTTAGGCTAAAGTTGAGACCTGGGGGGACTGGAGCCCGGAGAAAAATGTTCGATCTGCGTCAGCTCCGCTATTTCGTCACCGTCGCCGAAACCGGCAATGTCGGGCGCGCCGCCGAAATGCTGCATATTTCTCAGTCGCCACTCAGCCGGCAGATCATCCAGCTCGAGGAGCAACTCGGCGTCGCTTTGTTCGAACGGGCAAAGCAGCGGGTCCACCTCAACGCCGAGGGCCGCGCCTTCCTCGTCGAAGCCCGCGCGCTGCTGTCCAATGCGCGACGTTTGGAGCAGTTCGGCCGCAACCTGGCCAGCGGCGCCGTCGGCCGGCTCGCCATCGGCTATGTCGAAGGCGCCGTTCATGCCGGGCTTGTCGCTGGGATGCTGCGCCAGTTCCGTCGCGACCGGCCGGATTTCCACCTGCAGCTGAGAAGCCTGCGTTCGGCGGCGCAGTTGGAAGGGCTACGGCAGCGGTCGCTGGATCTGGGCTTTGTCTACTCGCCGCCAGCCGATGATGACCCGGATGTCGCCGCGATAGCGCTGCGGCATGAGCCGCTGGTGCTGGCGATCCCCGAAGATGATCCGCTTGCTGAAGTGCCAGAGATTGGGCCCGACCACCTTGACGGTCGCACCTGGATCACCGTCGTGCGCCAGCCGGACGACACCAATCGCGGCCAGTTCCTTGCCGCCTGCGCCAAGGCCGGCTTTCTGCCCGACATCGCCTATGAGACGGCGGACCCGCTGACCTCGCTCGGCCTTGTCAGCGCCGGTCTCGGCCTTGCGACGGTGCAAGCCAGCCTGCGTGTCGCTGCGCCGCCGCGGATCGTATTTCGCGACCTGCCGTGGTTCGACCGCACGGTCTCCATCTATCTCGCCTGGCGGCGTTCCTTCGCGGGAATCGGTGACGTTGAACATCACCAGCCTGCCATGACCGCCCTCTCTCAGCGAATTTGCAGAACTCTCAGCACACTACCATAGGGGGCGCCGTTCCCAGGCACTTCACATATTCCCCTACTGCCTTACTCCCGTATTCCCTACATCTTGTCTATCACCGACTGCACGCCTTCGGTCGGGGCGTCGACGGACGATCCTGCCACCATGATGGCGGCGACGATCGCTTCGGGGTCGTCAATGACCAGCGGCTTGACCCGCTGTGCGGTGTGGATGAAGCCTTCGGCGGCCATGTGATCGAGCAGCGCCAGCATCGGATCCCAAAATCCTTTGACATTGCCGAAGACGATCGGCTTGCGATGATGGCCAAGTTGTCCCCAGGTCATGATCTCGATGATCTCCTCGACCGTGCCGATGCCACCTGGCAGTGCCACAAAGGCGTCGGATTTCTCGAACATCTTGTGTTTGCGCTCGTGCATGTTGTCGGTGATCAAGAGTTCATCGAGCCGGTCAAGCGCTGTTTCGCTCGCCTCCTTGTTGATCAGGAAGCGCGGAATGATGCCCGTCACCTTGCCGCCGGCCTTGAGCGCGCCTTCGGCGACAGCGCCCATAATGCCTTTGGTGCCGCCGCCATAGACCAGCCGCAGTCCCGCTTTGGCAATCGAGCGCCCGAGCAGGTGCCCGGCCTTGATATAGGTTTCATCGCGGCCCGGAGACGAGCCGCAATAGACGCAGACGGATCGAATCGTGTTCATGCCGATGATTGGTGATTGGGTCTGAAAGCGTGGTCAAGCCCCAAGGGTCAACAAGCCCGGGCTTTTTCTTGTCGGCCCGTTTTTCTTGTCGGCATTGGCAAAACAGGCTAGACCGGCGTTAGGTGGCTAAGGGGTAGGGAAATATGGCAATTAATCCACTGAAGGCGTTCCTGTTCGCGGCGGGTGGGACCGTTGCGGCCGCGGGAACCGCCTATGTATCGGGCGCACTCGACCCGTATCTCAATCCCACGCCGCCGGCGCAAGTGGCGGCGCAGACGCCGCCCGCAGCGCCAAAATCGGCCGATCCCGGCACCGAAGCGCGGCTGCCCGCCGCGGAAGTCCCTGCGGCTCCCGCCGCGGTGCCCCAGGCAACGGCACCGGCCGCGGCTGCGCCGGCTGCGGCCGGTCCGGTCGCACCGTCCTTCGATGTCGTGCGCGTCGAAAGCAATGGCTCGATTGTCGTCGCCGGCAATGCGGCGCCCAACGCCAAGGTCGAGATCCTCAACGGCTCGACGGTGCTTGGCTCGACGGTCGCTGGTCCCGATGGCGCCTTCGTTATCGTTCTCGATGATCCGCTGAAGCCCGGCGATTATACCATCGCGCTGCGCGCGACCACGGGCGATGTCGTAACGCCCTCGGTGCAGACCGCCGTCGTTTCGGTTCCCAAGGATGCGGCCGGCCAGGTGCTGGCCATGGTCGAGGAGCCGGGCAAGCCGGCCGAATTGCTGACCGTTCCCGGGCCCGAGGCAAAGCCGGCTGCTCCGGCCGCCGCGCCGGCTGCTCCCGCAGCCGAAGCGCCCGCAGCTGCTCCGGCACCAGCCGCCCCGGCACCTGCCGTGGTCGACGCAGCACCGGCTCCTGCAGCGCCGGCGACGCCGCCCGCTGCAGGCGTGACCGAGCCCAAGATCGTCGTCGAGGCGGTCGAGATCGACGGCAGCAAGATCTTTGTCGCCGGTCTCGCCGATGCCGGCCGCAAGGTGCGCGCCTATGCCAACGATATCCTGCTCGGTGATGCGCAAACTTCGACGGACGGTCATTTCCTGGTCGAGGCGACGCGCGACATTCCGGTCGGCAGCTACACAATTCGTGTCGACGGCCTCGATACCGACGGTGTGACAGTTGTGGCCCGCGCAGCCGTGCCGTTCGAGCGCGAGCCCGGCGAAGCGGTCGCCGCCGTGGCACCCTCGGCGCCGAAGCCCGTTCAGCCCAAGCCGGCCGCACCTGCCGCCGCCGAGGCGCCGGCCGCGGCCGAGACGGCTCCGGCCACGACGCCTGCTCCCGCCACCGAGGCTCCGGCCGTTGTGGCGGAGGCGACGCCGCCGAGCGATGTGCCCGAGACCGTGGCGCCCAAGCTCGAACATGCCGACGGCGCCGTCATCATCCGCCGCAACGACACGCTGTGGCGGATCTCGCGGCGCGTCTATGGCCATGGCGTGCGCTTCTCGACCATCTACCTCGCCAACCAGGACCAGATCAGCGATCCCGACCGCATCTGGCCGGGTCAGGTGTTCAAGGTCCCGGAAAAGTCGAAGGAAGGCGAAGCCGCCGACCTCAAGGCGATGGGCGAGCAGGCAACGACAGCGCCGGCCAAGACCAACTAGTCCAGGCCATCCAAAGGCCGACGTCAGCTAGTTTGTTGAACCGCTCAGGTGCAGTTTGAATCCGATTATGTTCGGATCTCCCAGGTCGGGGCGTAGCTTCATGCTCGGAATCAAATAGTCGCCGCCATTCTGCCGGCGATAGGGGATGGGTTGCGTGGTCGCGAGCGCTCTCATCCTCTCGCGCAGGCGCTCGGCGGTGGGTTCGAAGTCGGCTTCACCGAAGCGGTCGACGCTGTAGACGACGAATGGCGGAAGGACGTCGTAGCCCGGGTAGTAGAGGATCCCGTGGTTGATCGGGAACAGCAGATCATCAATTGGTCCGTTGACGCCGCGAGGGGCATAGTGCTCCTCCCAGCCGCCGGCGGTCACGATCAACATTGCGCGCTTGCCCATCAAGGTTCCCTCGCCGTAGCGGTCGCCCCATCGTTTGTCGCTATGTTCGCCCACGCCGTAAGCGAAGCCGTAGGCAAAGACCCTGTCGACCCAGCCCTTGAGGATCGCCGGCATGGCAAACCACCAGAGCGGAAATTGGAGAATCAGGGCATCCGCCCATAGCAGCTTTGCGATCTCGGCCTTGACGTCCTCTGTCAGCGCGTCGGCCTCGAAAGACTTTTTTGACGCTGCGGCAGGCATCAGCCGCGCGCCCGGCGCCAAAACCGGAAAGTCGGCCCGATCAACCGCTGATTTCCAACCCTGGGCGTAGAGGTCCGTCACCCGCACTTCGTGGCCTTGTGCCTCGAGTTCTCTGATGGCGACGTCGCGGAGCGCGCCGTTGAGCGAGCGGGATTCGGGATGTGCGAAGACAAGTAGGATTTTCATGCGGGGGACTCCGGGGATTGAAAAACTGGTCCCTTAGCTAGGCAATATCGACGCAATCCGCTATATATTCGTAATGCATAAGATTGTGCCGAATAGTGGATAAATCGGACTCACCCTCGAACGCATGCGCACCTTCGTTCGCGTCGCGGAACGGGGCAATCTGTCGTTGGTTGCCGGTGAACTGGGTATCGGACAATCGACGGTCACGCGGCATCTGCAGGAACTCGAAGAGGCAGTGGGTGCGCCTTTGCTCAGCAGGACCACCCGGCGGGTCACGCTGACCGACGAGGGCAGCCGGTACTATGCCAACAGCGTCCAGATCCTGCGCCTTGTCGAGCAGGCCGGCGACGAAGCGCGGGGCGCACGTGGCGCGCCGCCCGGCACCGTCCGGATATCCTGTACTGCCGCTTTCGGGGTCTTGCACACCAGCCGACTCATCTTCGACTTTCAGGACCGATATCCCGACATCGGCGTTGACCTCAGCCTCAGCGATGAGCGTGTCGACCTCGTCAGGGAAGGTGTCGACATCGCGCTTCGGTTGGGGCCGCTCACCGACAGCTCATTGAGGCTGCGGGCCCTCGGCCTGTCACGGCGCCTGCTCGTGGCATCGCCGGATTATCTGGCGCAGCGAGGCAGACCGGCTATCCCGTCGGATCTGTCTGGACATGAGGGTATCCGGATGTCGAACGTGGCGGGGAGTGAAACTCTTGCCTTGCAGGGCGCCGGAGGCGAGCGCCATATGGTGCCTTTCGCGGGGCGCCTGCGTGTCGACCATGGGCTTGCCGCGCGCGAGGCTTTGCTCGCGGGTCGAGGGGTCGCACCGGCTCACCGATGGCTTGTCGACGATCTTTTGGCGGCGGGCCTGCTCGAGACGATACTGGATGATTATTCACTGCCGTCCGCCCCTTTGAACATGCTGATCGTCCCGGAGCGCGCGGGCGTTGCAAGGGTCCGCCTGATGGTCGACTTCCTGGCTGAGCGGATTGCCGGCATCCCGGGGATCGAGAAGTCCAGTTCACAGCGTTAGCCGCTATCTGCTCTGCCCAGAAGAGTAGCTTGCGGCAGCGTCGACCATCGTTTATCGCCGATGGACGATGAGTGAATCCCTAGCTGAAATAGGTATGCCTGGTTGCGCCCCGGACAGCCGAGCCGTTGCCACCCGGCTGGCAGCACTTTCGCACCCGGCTCGGATCGAAATCCTAAAATACTTGTCCGCAAGCAACTCCTGCTGCTGCCGCGAGGTCGTCGACCGTTTCGATCTGGCGCAGTCCACTGTGTCACAACATTTGAAGATACTGGTCGAAGCCGGGCTGGTCCGGTTCGAACCTGACCGTCAGCGCTCGCGCTACGAGGTCGATCGTGCCGCACTTGCCGATGTTTCCGCGTCGGTGGCCGCGCTCGTCAATTCCTGCTGCTCCGGCCGCTAGACCATGATCCCGAAAAGTGGAGCCCGGTTTTCGGACGAGATCATGGTCAAAAAGACATAAGAAGAAGGCACCAAGAAATGGCCGAAAAAACCGTCTCCGACTCCTCGACCTTCAAGACGCTGCTCAATTTGTGGCCCTATATGTGGCCGGCGGATCGCGCCGATCTGAGAGCCCGGGTCACATGGGCGACGCTTCTGTTGGTGGTCGCCAAGCTGACGCTGGTCGCCGGTCCCTATTTCTTCAAATGGGCGACCGACGCGCTGGCCGGCGACGCCAAATCGGTGCCGCCGCTGCCGAGTTTTCTGCTGGCGCCGGTCATGCTGGTCGTCGCCTACAATGTCGTGCGCCTGGTGCAACTTGGCTTCAATCAATTGCGCGACGCCTTGTTTGCCCGTGTCGGCCAATACGCGGTGCGCCAGCTCGCCTTCCGCACCTTCGTCCACATGCACCAACTGTCGCTGCGCTTCCATCTCGAGCGCCGCACCGGCGGCCTGTCGCGCATCATCGAGCGCGGCACCAAGGGTATCGAGACGATCGTGCGCTTCATCATGCTCAACACGGCGCCGACCATTCTCGAATTCGCGCTGACAACCGGCATCTTCGCCTACACCTATGGCTGGAAATATGTGGTCGTCGTCGCGGTCACCGTCTGGGTCTATGTCTGGTTCACGGTCCGCGCCAGCGACTGGCGCATCTCGATCCGCCGCGACATGAACGACAGCGACACCGACGCCAACACCAAGGCAATCGACTCGCTGCTTAATTATGAGACGGTGAAATATTTCAACAATGAGGGCATGGAAGCCGAGCGCTTCGACCGCTCGATGGCGCGCTACGAGGTCGCCGCGACGCGGATCTGGACTTCGCTCGGCTGGCTGAACTTCGGCCAGGGCATCATCTTCGGCCTCGGCACCGTCATCGTCATGTGCATGTCTGCGCTCGAAGTGCAGGCCGGCACGCAGACGGTCGGCGACTTCGTCTTCATCAACGCCATGCTGATGCAGCTGTCGGTGCCGCTCAATTTCATTGGCTTCATCTATCGCGAAATCCGCCAGGGGCTGACCGATATCGAGCAGATGTTTGACCTTTTGGATGTGCCGCAGGAGATCGTCGACAAGCCGGACGCGAAGCCACTTACTGTCAGCGCCGGCGCGGTCGAGTTCCGCGACGTGCATTTCTCCTATGACCCGAACCGCAAGATCCTGAAGGGCGTCAGCTTCGAGGTGCCGGCGGGCAAGACCATCGCCATTGTCGGGCCCTCGGGCGCCGGCAAGTCGACCATCTCGCGGCTGCTGTTCCGCTTCTACGACGTGCAGGGCGGCCAAGTGCTGATCGACGGCCAGGATATCAGGGACGTGACGCAGGAGAGCCTGCGCGGCGCGATCGGCATGGTGCCGCAGGACACCGTACTGTTCAACGACACCATCGCCTACAACATCCGCTATGGCCGCATCGGCGCCAGCGAGGAGGATATGCGCAAGGCCGCCGAACTCGCCCAGATCGGCCCGTTCATCGAGCGATTGCCTGACGGTTACAAGTCGATGGTCGGCGAACGCGGGCTAAAACTTTCGGGCGGCGAGAAGCAGCGCGTGGCGATCGCCCGCACCATCCTGAAGGCGCCGCCGATCCTGATGCTCGACGAAGCGACCTCGGCGCTCGACAGCCACACCGAACAGGAAATCCAGGCCGCGCTCGATCTGGTCAGCCGTGGCCGCACCACCATCGTCATCGCCCACCGCCTGTCGACGGTGATTACCGCTGATGAGATCATCGTGCTGCAGGACGGCCAGATCGCCGAGCGCGGCACCCATGCCGATCTGATGCGCAAGCATGGCCTCTACGCCTCGATGTGGGACCGCCAGCGCGAGGCGACCGAGGCCGAGGAGCGCCTGCGCATCGCCCGCGAGGGCGACGAGCTTGGCGTTGTCGTTCGTCGACGAACGTCGGAGGTGAATTGACACCGTTTCCTTCTCCAACGAGGGGAAAAGAGAAAATTTCCGCTTGACCTCAACTTAAGTTGAGATCGTAGGCCGTTCTTGGAGCCCGCCAACTAGCGTGTTTAAAAAACGGAGCAATCGAATGAGCGAGACAAATCAGACTGTTGACGGGGGCAGCGTGTTCAGGGTGGACAAATTCGTCGTCCCGGCCGCCGCTCGCAAGGAGATACTCGCCAAGGTCCGGACGACGCATGAATTGCTGCGCCTGCAACAAGGCTTTGTGCAGGATTTCCTGCTCGAGCAATTCTCAGGCCCAGGCGAATTCAACCTCGTCACCATCGTCGAATGGGAGAGCCAGGCGGCCGTCGACAACGTCGTGCCGATCGTCAAAGCCGCGCACGAGCGCATCGCCTTCAACCCGCAGGAGACGATCGCCCGGCTCGGCGTTCGCGCCGACATCGCCAACTATCAGAGGGTTCCCGGGCTGTAGCAAGGCTGCTACCGCCAGCCGATGCCAGGTGCCGGCGCTTCGACGCTGAGCACCTGGCCGGTGCGGGCTTCAGAAGCCTTCGGATTTGGGATCATGGACGGGCAACCTTTTCCGGCGCCTTGAACCGTCGGTGTCCCGAATTCTGCCGACAACGACACCGACCTAGCAAGCGGATCGCGACCCCTGCCGGCGCACCCAATACGGCCTTCCCTATTGTTGCGTTGCGGCGAAGGGGGCTTTCGGCTATTGAGGCCGGACTTGAAACGGAGCCTGTTTATAACCGATGAGCCTTGTCGATACGGTCAAGAACGCGTTCGTACCGATCCATCGCGAGGGCTATCCCTTCATCGCAGCCTTTGGCGCGGCGACGCTTTTCCTCGGTTATTTCTCCTCGATCCTGTTCTGGATCGGTCTGATACTGACGGCCTGGTGCGTCTATTTCTTTCGCGATCCCGAGCGCGTCACGCCGGTCGACGACCGCCTGGTGGTCAGCCCGGCCGACGGCATCATCTCGGCGGTCGGACCCGCCGTGCCACCGCGCGAACTCGGCCTCGGCAATGCCGAGATGACCCGCATCTCGGTGTTCATGAACGTCTTTTCCTGCCATGTGAATCGCGCCCCGGTGCGCGGCCGTATTGCGAAAATCGAGCACCGGCCGGGCAAATTCCTCAATGCCGAACTCGACAAGGCCAGCACCGAGAACGAGCGCAACGGCCTGGTCATCGAGAGCCCCAATGGCACGGTCGCGGCCGTCCAGATCGCCGGCCTGGTGGCGCGCCGCATCGTCTGCTGGGCCCAGGCCGGCGGCTCGATCGGCACTGGCGAGCGTTTCGGCCTGATCCGCTTCGGCTCGCGTGTCGATGTGTTCCTGCCCCTGACCGCGACGCCGCGCGTTGCCGTCGGCCAGACGGCGGTTGGCGGCGAAACCGTGCTGGCCGAATTCGGCGGTGTTGCCGGCACGCCTCTTGTTCGGGTTTCCTGACCGGTGGGCACGCAATACAAAAAGTTCGAGGCTCATGCCAGCGGCGGTCCGCGCATCCGCGAAATCCCGATGCGCATGGTGCTGCCCAATCTGGTCACCGTGCTCGCCATTTGCGCCGGCCTGTCCGGCATCCGCTTCGGCTTCGAAGGCCGCTTCGAGCCGGCGGTGGTGATGGTGCTGCTTGCAGCCTTCCTCGACGGCATCGACGGCCGCTTGGCGCGGATGTTGAAGGCGACCTCCAAATTCGGCGCGCAGATGGATTCGCTGGCCGACATCGTCAATTTCGGCGTGGCGCCGGCTCTGGTGCTCTATGCCTTCCTGCTCGACCGCGCCGGTTCGCCGGGCTGGATCGCGGCACTGCTGTTCGCCATCGCCTGCGGGCTACGCCTCGCCCGTTTCAACGTGCTCGATGACGAGAAGGCGGATCGCCCCATATGGCAGTCCGAATATTTCGTCGGCGTGCCGGCGCCGGCTGGCGCCGTGCTGGTGATGCTGCCGCTTTATCTCTATTTCCTGCGCACAGGTCTGGAGCCCAGTCGTCCAGCAGCCTTCGTCGCCACCGGCTTCACCATCCTGGTCGCTTTCCTGCTGGTCAGCCGGCTGCCTGTCTATTCCGGCAAGAGCCTGAAAATCCCGGGCGACAGGGTGTTGCCGATCATCCTGGGTGTCGTGCTCTACGTACTCCTGCTGATGACCTACCCCTGGTACACGCTGACCGCTTCGGTTGCCGGCTACCTGATCTTCCTACCGTTCAGCGTGCGCGCCTATTCGAAGCGCGCCAAGCTGGAGGGCGAGAAGGTGCCGCCTTCGGATATAGGTTAGAAGGTCGGCGGAAGTGCTTGATCTGACTCAGGCCGCGACGCCGAGCCCCAGCCTGTCGATCGCCAGTTTCCTCGTCGACACATAATCAGTCTTGCCGGAACCCAGCACCGGGATTTCCTCCACCTTGACGATGTCGTTGGGCACCATCAGTTCGGCGGCACCGGCCTGTTTGCCGAACCTGCGCAAGTCGTCGGGGTTGGCGTCGTCGGCGGTGGTGACCAGCACGATGCGCTCGCCGCGCCTCTTGTCAGGCACGGCCACAGCCGCGTGGTGCTCTTCCGGCCACAGCGACTGCACCAGCATCTCCACCGCACCCAGCGACACCATCTCGCCGGCGATCTTGGCGAAGCGCTTGGCGCGTCCGCGAATGGTGATGAAGCCTTCGCGGTCGACGGCAACGATGTCGCCGGTGTCGTGCCAGCCGGTCAGCGGCTGCAGCTCGCCGGGGCGGTCCGACGTCATGTAGCCCATCATCAGATTCGGTCCGTCGAGCCACAATTGGCCGGCGTCGGAGATGCCCTCGACCGGCTCCAGCTTCATGCGCATGGCCGGCAGCAGCCGGCCGACCGTGCCATCGCGGCCATGGATTGCCGTGTTGACGGCAACCACCGGTGCCGCCTCGGTCAGCCCGAACCCTTCGATGATCTCGGCCTGGAAGCGCTCGCGATAGACGCGGCGGGTTTCCGGCTTCACCGCCTCGGCGCCGGCGACGACGAAGCGCAGGCTGGAAAAATCACCGTCCTTGGCGGTGCGCGCATAGTTGGCGAGGAATGTGTCAGTGCCGAACATGATGGTCGGTTTTACCTTGCGCGCAACCTCGGGAATGATCTTGTAGTGCAGCGGCGAGGGGTAGAGGAACAGCTTTACCCCGGTGACCAGCGGCAGGATGGTGCCGCCCGTCAGGCCGAACGAATGGAACACCGGCAGCACGTTGAGCAGGATGTCGGCGGGCGAGATGGTGATCCGCGCCTCGGCCTGCATGGCGTTGGCGTAAAGGTTCTTGTGCGACAGCACGACCGCTTTCGGCGTGCCTTCCGAACCGGAGGTGAACAGGATCACCGCCGGCTTGGCCGCATCCTGCCGCTGCAGCGGCCAGCGCCACAGCAAGGCGGCGGCAAGGTTGTCCAATGTGGTTACGCTTTCCCGCACATCCTCCAGCCAAAGCAGCCTGGCGCCGCCCTTTTCGACCGCCGCGACGATATCGGCAAGGTCGGCCTTCTCGACGAACGCGCGGGACGAAATCACGGTCCTTATCACCGCCGTGCGCACGGCCGCGGTGACGCTCGCCGGCCCGGCCGTATAGTTGATCATCGCCGCCACCCGGCCGGCCGACAGAAGGCCGGTGAGCGACAGCACGACGCCATTGGCGTTGGGCAGCATCACACCGACCGCTTCGCCCGGCGCCGTGACGGCCTCGAAGCGCCTGCCCAGGACGCGGGCGCCGATGAACATCTTGCGGTAGCTCAACGCACCCAAGATGACGTCTTCTATGATCGTGTGCGAAGCGCCGACGCGGTCGGCGGCATCGCGCATGGCCAGGAACAGGCCACGATCGAGGTTGGTGCCGAAGAGCCGCGCCTCGGCGACACGGTCGAACAGCGCGTTGGTGTTCGAGGCCTGCTCGGGATTGCGCGCCACCAGTTCGGCGATGGTCATCGGCTCCAGCACGCTGATCGACAGCTGCGGAAACCAGTGTCGTGGTGCCTTGTCCGCGGGCGTCAGCGACACCGGCAGGCTGCGCGCGCCGCCGACGAAGATCGGCACGATCTTGGCATCGGCCTGCATGGCGATGCGGGTGACGGCACGAAACAGCCGAAACGTCTTGACGTCGGGCTCGACCGCATCCGGCAAATAGACAGCGAGCCGGCCCTTGCCCTTCAGCACCCGCACCAACCGGCGGCTGACGAAGACATGTTCGGCGTTGAAGGCGATGGTGCGGCCAAGCTCGCGCCAAGGTTCGAGCCACGGCGAGCGCGCCGAGACCTCATCGAGAATATGCAGCGTGTCTTCCGGCAGCAGCGACAGCATCAGCGCCGGCTCGAAGCGCGATTGATGCGAGATGACGTAGATGACTGGGGCCTGCGCCTTGCGGGCGATCCTGATGCGGCTATCTCCGATCCGGTAGGCGAGCTTGAACGGCACATAGAGCAGCGCCTGGGTGAAGCGCAGGCCGAGGCGGAATTTTTCCGCCACGCCGATCAGCAGCCAGGCCAGAACAAGACCCGCAAGCAGCGCCAGTGTCAGGATCATGCCGCGTCTCTCCCAACGTTTTTAGCATCTCGGCTCTTTGCGGCCGTGTCGGCCAGAACCTAGACGATGTGGGAGCAAGGTCAATGCGGAGCTTTTGCTTCCCTTGGTGCGGGAAGCTGCTTCTCACGCCGCCTGCAGCCGTCCACTGATGAAACGAAATTCCTGCGTCTTGCCGCCATAGCCGTAAGCGGCTGCCGGCACTTCATGCACGAAGGCGTAGCTCTCCTCGTGCACTGCGCCCAGCAGACGGCCGAAGGCTGCGAAGATCGCCTTCAGATAGGCTTCCAGCTCGAGCTTGGTGTTGGTGCCGTCGACCACCTTGATATCAAGCCAGAACGTGTTGGTGCCGTGCTCGGCCAGCGACTTGCCGCCGGCGAACCAGTGCTGCGGATCGACATAGGACACGGCAACTGCCGTGATCGTCGGGTCCTTGCGCAGCTGCGTCGCGGTGATTTCCGTGGCCTCCTTTGCGATGCGAGCGGAAAGCGCCGCGTCAGGCTTGCCGGTGACGCTGACGTTGATGATGGGCATTTTTCTTCTCCTTGGCTTGAGCGGCGTCCGATCGCCGTTGAAACAACCATGCCATCATCTTTAGGTCAAAAAAATCGAATTGTTTTTAACTGAAGATTCGATAAGATCGAAGTATGGAAACACTGGATCCCGATCTGCTCCGAACCTTCCTTGCTTTCGTCGACAGCGGCTCGCTGGCCCAGGCGGCTGCAAGCGTTGGCCGCTCGCCCTCGGCGGTGACCGCCCAGATGCAGCGGCTGGAGGAAATCGTCGGTGAGCCGCTGCTGGCGCCGCAAGGGCGAGGACGCGGCTTGACCCCTGCAGGCGAAGACCTCGTCGGCCATGCCAGGCGGATCCTTGCCGCCCATCGCGAGGCTTGGCTGGCACTGAAGGGCGTGCGCGCTGCCGGGCGCGTCGCCATCGGCACGACGCAGGATTTTGCCGACAGCGGCCTGCCGGATCTGCTGCGAGCCTTCGCCGTCAGTCATCCACGCGTCAGGATCGAACTGCGGGTCGGCCGCTCGGCAGAGCTGGCGCAGGCGCTGCAGTCTGGCGGCCTCGATCTGGCGATCGTCATGCGCCAGGCGGCAGCGCCGGACGAAGTCGGCGTGCTGCGGGAGCCGATGATATGGCTATGCTCACAAAAAGGGCTGGCTTCGCGGCAGGAGGAATTGCCGCTGGCGCTGCTCGATCCGTATTGCGGTTTTCGCGAGGCAGCACTTGCCGCACTCGATGCTGCCGGCCGCCGCTACCGCATCGCTGCCGGCAGCGCCAGTCTGGCCGGCCTGCGCACGGCGGTGAACGCCGGTGTCGCGCTGACGCTGCGAACGGCTCGCTTTGCCCATTCCGGCATTGTCGAGGCGCCGCGCGAACTTGGCCTGCCGCATGTTCCAATGGCTGAGTTCGCCATCCGGTTGCGCGCTGGCTCCGATGGTCCGGCGGGCGATCTGGCGGCCCTTCTCAGTGGCAACCTTGCCCTGCCGGGCGGTTGAATGCCCAAAGAAAAAGCCGACCTTACGGTCGGCTTGGAGTAGGACGGGCCGAGGGGTTTGGGGGGACTTGGGGATGGCCCGTCGCAGCAATAATGCCTGACCCGGATGATGGTTCCGTGACCGCGTCACTTTTTTAAGAAATATTTGACGCCACGCGTTGCGGGCCGGCCAAGCGTTGCGAGCGGGCCATCAGCCAATCCCGCCCCGCATGGGCGAACACCGCGCACAACACGATGACGCCGCCGATCATGCTGGCGGCTGGTGCAATCTCGCCCAGGAACAGGAAGGCAAACAGGATCGCGAACGGCACTTCGGCCGAGCCGAGCAGCCCGGATTCGGCCGGCGGGATGAGCCGCGCGCCTTCCGTCCACAGGATCGAGGACAGCGCGAAGGACGCGCCGAAAGTGACGAGCAGAACCGCATCCCTTGGCGAAACCGCCAGCGGATCGGTGACGAACCAGCCGAGCACGAACAACAGGAAGGCCGACACCGCACCGGCCCACACCACGGGCGTGTCGCGGAAGGCGCGTACCATGATCATGTAGAGGCCGCTGCCGATGGTCATCAGCAGTGCCAGTCCGTCGCCGAACAGATTGCCGCTGCCGAAGCCGGACCAGACCATGATCGCCACGCCGCACAGCGACACGGCGGCGGCGACCATCGTCTGCAACCGGAACGGTTCGCGCGTCAGAACCCAGGCCAGCAGTGCGGTGACGAAAGGTGCTGTGGCATAGATGACGGCGACATTGGCGACGAAGGTGAACTTGAACGCCGATATGAAGGCGATGCTGGCCAGCGCACCTTCCACCGCCAGCAGCCAGCCGCGCCAGCCAAGCCGCAGCGTTTCGCGGTTGCCGGAACGGTGACGCCGCCACAGCACATAGAAGCTGATCAGGATCGCGCCGACAAAGCCGCGCCAGCAGATGATGGTCAACGGGTCGGCATGGATCGACTTTGTCAGAACACCGGTCAGGCCGAAAACGGCAGCTGAGGACGACACCAGGATGATGCCGAGTGTGCGCTCCGCGGCGGTGTCGGTGGCGGCTGCAAAGTCAGTCATGCAACCAGCCTACGCCGCTTGGTCCTGACATCGTAGTGTCAGCAATCATGGCCATGCACATCATAGCCGTTTGCGGAAATGCTCGGTGCCGACGATCAACAGGCCGGCGGCGACGATCAGGGCGGCACCCAGGAAGACTTCGCGGCGCGGCACGTCGCCCCAGATCGCAAAGCCGAGCGCGAACGCCCACAACAGCGAGGTGTATTCCAGCGGTGCCAGCACCGAGGCCGGTGTGCGCTTCATGCCCTCGAAGAGAAGATACTGCGCCAGGCCGCCGAGTGCGCCGACGCTGGCAAGGAGCAGCAACTGAGCCCCGTCCGGTGTCCGCCACCACAACAACGCCGGTACCGCCGAAAACAGCAGGAAATAGAAATTGTTGAGCAGGAGTTGGATCATCGAGCGCTCGGCAAGGGCGGTTTTGCGCAAGAGTACGATGGCGATGCCCCACAAGAAGGCGGCCGCCAGCACCAGCAGCACCGGCACGGACAGGCCGAGATGAGTCGGATCGCAAGCGATGAACACGCCGGCAAAGCCGATCAGCACCGCCAGCCAGCGCAGCATCGGCACTTTTTCGCCGAGCAGGAACACCGAAAGCACGGTGACAATGATTGGGGCCGCGTAATAGACGGTGGTCAGTTCGGCGAGCTGCAGGCTGCGCGCCGCGTTGTAGTAGCAGAGCCACGCAGCAAGCGTGAAGGCACTGCGCACCAGCATCGGCCGCACGATCGGCGAGCGCATCGTGTCGGCAAACAACTGTCGTCCGCCGATCGCCGCGCACGCACCCAGAATGGTGATGCTGCGGAAGAACATGATCTGCCAGACGCTCATGCCGACGACCAACAGCTTGATCGAAGCATCCTGTGTCGAAAACAGCAGATAGGCCGCACCGGTCAGCAGGATGCCTGCAAGAACCCGCTCGCGTGTTTCGAGAATGGCGATATCGGCCATAAGGCGCGTGGGACCAAAATTGCCGGAGCGGCAGAAATGCTGTGAGGAGCGACACAAGGGAACTGTGAATTCAGCTCCCTTGGCGCCAAGCTATACGGGCGAAAACCGCTGCGGCGCTGCGCCAGCCCGGTGCTTATGTTGGGGCAGGGGTCCATGGCGAGTTGCACTGTCGCCAAGCCTATTGCGTCGCCTGGTAAAGCTCCGAAGCGGCCTCTTTCAGCGCGCGCCGACCATCGGATCTGAAATACATCATGTGTCCGCCCTCGACGACGTCGAGACGGATGGGCTTGGCATTGGCGAGCGACGGGATCTGGTTCACCAGGTAGCGCGAGGCGAGGTAAGGTGTCACCAGGTCGGTGTAGCCGTTGACGATCACGACGCCCAGCGAAGGGTTCAGTGAGCGTGCCCGTTGCAGATCATCCATTACCCCGGCATAGCCTTGCCGTGACGCGCTGGTCCCGTAGTCCCAATTATGACTGATTTCGCCATTGAGCAGCCGATAGCTGACATCGGTGCGAAAATGCAGTTCGTCGCTGATATAGCCGACGAACGCCGACGTCAGCGCCGGCACGCTGCGGTCGAGCACCGGATCCGGGCCGGCGATGCGGGCGCTCTCGGGCGCGATGTCGGCCGTGCCGATCGTGGCGTCATAGGGGCTGAGCACCTTGCCGCTGGCGCGGGCGAACTCCCTTGCGAACAGGCCGGTGGGAATGCGGGCGGAGTTCCGCTGCACCAGGTCGAGCGGCAGGCCGGTGATGTCAGCCACGCGTTGGCTGGCCAGCCGCCTGCCTTGCTCCAGTCCGCTGGCGATTGCCGTGAGGTAATCGCCCATCGCATAATGTTCGACGTCTGCCAGCTTCTCCCGCAATGCATCGCCGCTGACGCCTTCGGCGCGTAGCCGCACCGCCGCCAGTGAAGGCAGTTCGAGCGCCCAATGCAGCGGCTCGAATTCGTCGGGCTGCACCAGCGTGAACTCCAGCGCCGGGGAGATCAGCACGATGCCGTTCGGACTGATGCCGATATCTTCCTGCAATGTCCTGGCGAGCAGCGCCGCGCGGAACCCGCCATAGCTTTCGCCGGCGAGGAACAGCGGCGACCCGGTGCGGCCGTTCTGCGCGAGATAGAGCCGGATGAAGGCGCCAATCGAGCTGGCATCCTGGTTGACGCCCCAGAAATCGCGCGTGTCCTGCCCCGGTGCCTCGCGGCTATAGCCGGTTCCCACCGGATCGACGAAGACGAGATCGGTCATGTCGAGCCAGCTGTCGGGATTGTCGATCAGTCTTTGCGGTGACGGCAGGAATTCGCCGTCGGCTCCCATTGCGATTATACGCGGGCCGAGCGCGCCGATGTGCAGATAGGCGGACGCTGCTCCAGGGCCGCCGTTGAACACGAAGGTGATCGGCCGCTGCGGGTCTTTGGCCCCGCTTGCCGGCGGCTCCAGCGTGTAGGCGACATAGAAGATCTCCGCCGTGACGTCGCCCTTGCCGGAAAGCAGCGACAGGGTGGCGGCTTTTGCCTGGTAATCCAGCTTTCTTCCGGCCAGCGTGATCGAATGGTTAGTTGTCTGCGGCGGCGGCAGCAGGGACAGAACGCCGCCCGAGGGCGCCGGCCGCTCCGCTGTTTCAGCCAGGACGGGCTGCGCCAGGACGGCAAGCATCGGCAGGATAAGGCAGATCAGTTTCAGCTTGACCGGCATGATGGCTCCGCGACAACGACTCCCGCATAGGTATGGCCGAGAGGTTCGAAGTCAAAGGAAATGGCTGTTTTGAACTTGTAACGGCTTGCGCTAGTGTGAGCCGGAATGCAGTCGAACGTTTCCCTCGATCAGTTTGGACGCTGGAGCGGCGGTGTGGCCGCTGCGGCCGTTGCCGCGACTCCCGAAGAATTGTCGGCTCGCTTCACGGCAGCGGCGAGCGAGTTGCTTGGCTCCGACCGCGCCTATGTCGGCTTTTACCGTCGCGATATCACGTCCCTGACCATCGACGATGCCGGCCCCGATCGCTGGAACCGCGACTACGATGCACGACTGTATCGCCAGGATCCCTTCTTCCAGAGGTTCGCCAGCACAAGGCAGGATTTCCTGTTGCCGCTGTCGGCACTCCGCAATGGCGACTTCCAGCGCACCCCCTACTATCGCGAATTCTTCGGCCCTTCCGACAGTTTCGACGAGATCACCGGCGTGTTCAATCTCGACGGGCTGACCGCTGGCTATGTCACTTTTCTCAGGCGAAACGGGGCAGAACCGTTTGGCGAGCAGGATCTGGCAACGGCTTGCGCGGCAAGCAGCGCGACAAGGCTCATTTTGGAAAGATTGCTTCATCTGTGCCGCTTCCGGCACAAGGGCGCCGCAATCGGTGACGCTCGCTCGCGGCTGAGCAGGCGCGAGGCCGAGATTGCGCGGCACCTGGTCGATGGTGGCAACGCCAAGACCATTTCGCGAAGTCTCGCCGTCTCGCCCGGCACCGTCCGCAACCACATCAAACAGATCTACCGCAAGCTCGGCGTGCACTCCCAGGTCGAGTTGCTGGCGACCCTCCGCGACGTCGCTTGAGCCTGACGGCTTCCGCCGGCTCTATTGCCCCGTCACGATGCGCGTCCACATGCGGTTTTGTGATCGCAGCAGCTTTGGGTCGTTGTTGTCGACCACAAACAGCTTGGCCTTCACGGCATCAGGCGGAAAGACGCCGGGATCGCTGGCTATCGCCTTGTCCATCAGCGGCAGGGATTCCGGTATCGCATTGGCGTAGGAGACATAGCTGGAATTGGCCGCGGCGATATCGGGCCGCAGATTGAAGTCGATCCAGGCCTGGGCGTTGTCGGGATGCGGCGCATCTTTCGGCACCGCCATCGTATCGAAGTTGATGAGCGTGCCTTCCCTGGGAATGGAATAGGCGATCTCCAGCTTCTTCACGGATTCCGCCGCACGGGTCCTTGCCTGGAGGATGTCCCCCGACCAGCCCAGCACCACGCAGATGTCGCCGTTGGCGAGGTCGTTGATGTATTTGGACGAATGGAAATAGCGGATGTAGGGCCGCACCTTGCCCATCAGGTCCTCGACCTTGGCGAGGTCGTCGGGACTGGTCGATTTGGGGTCGATGTGAAGATAGTTCATCGCCATCGGGATGACTTCCGCCGGCGCATCGATCATGGCCACGCCGCAATCGGAGAGCTTCTTGACCATTTCGACGTCGAACACCATGGCGAAGGAATCCGTCGGCGCGTCCGGTAGCCTCTGCTTCACCGCGGCGACGTTGTAGCCAATACCGTCGGTGACGGCCATATAGGGCACGGCATGCAGGTTCTGTGGGTCGGCGCCCGCGATCAGCGCCAGGGCCTGCGGATCGATCTTCGAATGGTTCGCAAGCTTCGCTTTGTCGAGTTCCAGGAAAGCCCCTGCTTTCACCTGGTTCTTCAGGAACGGATAGGCTGAAGGGTAGACCACATCATACCCGGAGCCACCGGTGAGCAGCTTGGTTTCAAGCACCTCGTTGCCGTCATAGACGTCGTAACGAACCTTGATTCCCGTCTCCTTCTCGAATTTCTCGGCCGTGTCCGGCGCGATGTAGTCGGACCAGTTGTAGACGTTGACGATCTTTTCCTCGTCAGCCGAAGCCGCATTTGCGCAGATGCCGCAGGCAAGCAGGGTTGAGAAGATCAGAGCGCGCATAAATGTCCTCCGTTTTCGCTATCTGTTTTTGGCATGCCCGTCCCTCAACGCCGTTGCGGGGCATAGACCGGCAAGGTGATGCAGGCGACATTGCCGCCGCCCAGCAGGATCTCGCGCGAGTTTTCGATGCCGACTATTCGGTGATCGGGAAACAACTCGGCCAACGTCTGCTTGGCCTTCACATCGAGATCGCAGCCGAATTGCGGTACCACCACGACGCTGTTGCCCGGATAGTAGTTGATATAGCTTGCCGCGATCCGGTTTCCGGCCGGTCGCGCCCAGGTCGAATCCAGCCGGTCCACGCTGTCGCTTTCTTCCGGCGTCATCTCGATCGGCAAGGGGTGGGGCAGCCGGTGAACTTCCAGCGCGCGGCCGCGCGCGTCGCGGGCCGAACGCAACACCTCTTCGGCTTCTCGCACAATCACGTATTGCGGATCCTCCCGATTGTCGGTCCAGCTCAGCACGACGACCCCGGGGCGCACGAAACAGCAGACGTCGTCGACATGACCGTCGGTCTCGTCGAAAGCGAGGCCACGTGGCAGCCAGATGACGGTGCCGACACTGAGATAGTCGCCAAGCTGGCGTTCCACCTCGGCCTTGCCGAGATGAGCGTTGCGATTTCGGTTGAGCAGGCATTGCTCCGTCGTGATGAGGGTGCCCTGGCCATCACATTGCAACCCGCCGCCCTCGGCGATCAGAGGTGCGCGGTAGCGATCCATGTTCTCGATTTCGAGCACTTTTTGCGCGGCCAGATCATCGAGGTCCCATGGCGCGTAGAGGCCGCCGTCAAAACCGCCATATGCGTTGAAGATCCAATCGACGCCACGCACGTCGCCTTGATCGTTGACGACGAAATTGGGGCCGCTGTCGCGCAGCCAGGAATCGTTGGTGGACATTTCCACGACGCGCACATGGCCGGGCAATCGCGCTCGGGCATTCTGCCACTGGCGAGCAGAGGCCGCCACCGTCACCGGCTCGCTTTGCGCGATCGCCGCGGCGACATCCGCGAACAGCTTTTGCGCGGGCTTGGCGCCGAGGCGCCAGGTGTCCGGTCGCTCCGGCCAGATCATCCAGCAGCCTGATTTGGGTTCGAATTCGCCGGGCGCGCGAAACCCATCCTGTTTCGGCCTTGTCGAGAGGGTACGGGGCATCTGGGGACCGCCGGGAAATGGAGTGATGACTTGCCCGGATCAGACGTTTTTGTGACCTTGTCCGTCAATGTCCCATTTGGGATATCGGTGTTGGCGGCTGTTTCCTGTTGCGGAACGGCATTGCCTTCCCACGGTGATCGGCGCAAATCTCGACCGGACGGCGTATGCCGGTGACGCAAGCAGTCGACGAAGGGGAAAGCGGATGGATGCGACCGAACTGAAGGCCATGCAGGCGCCGCTGAAGCAGGCCTATCGTGACGATGCTTCGCAGGCTCTGATCACGCTTCGCGCCAAGGGCTCGATCGATGACCAGTCGGTTGCCTGCAAGGTGGAGACGGGCAGGGCGCTCGCCATCGCCGGTTTGCATCCGGCAACAGGCGGCTCAGGCCTTGAACTCTGCTCGGGCGACATGCTGCTGGAGGCCTTGGTGGCTTGCGCCGGGGTGACGCTGAAGGCGGTGGCGACGGCGCTCGAGTTCAAGCTCGGCGCCGCCACGGTGGAAGCCGAAGGCGATCTCGATTTTCGCGGCACGCTCGGTGTCGCCAAGGATGCGCCGGTCGGCTTTCGCGCCATCCGGCTCAATTTCAAGCTCGACACCGATGAGCCGCAGGAGCGGATAGACTCGCTGCTGAAGCTGACCGAGCGCTATTGCGTGGTCTTCCAGACCATCAGCCAGAAGCCGGAGCTGACGGTGAGCGCACGGCGCTGACGCTTACTGTGCTGACGGTTCTTCGGCGTCGCCCTCGTCGGTGAAGGGCGAGGCGCTCGGCACGCATTGGACCGACCAGCCGGCTGGTGTCGGCTGCTTCTGATATTCGGTGATGGCGGCGGTGCACTGTTCGCGCTTGTCGAAGGTGCTGGGCAGCACGACCATGCCGCCTTGCGGACCGGCGATTACCAGATACCAGACCAACGCTGCTGCGGTCGTAGCCATGGGGATTTCCTCATTCTGCCAGTGGGCGCTTGTTGTGGGAGTCGCTGTGATCCTTACCAACTCCACGGAAATGACGAAAGCATGACGGCGGCGCAGCCTTCCATCGTCACATCACAGCCGCGTGATGTGACGATGGGTTCCAGCCCAAATTTCGAAGCCCAATCGGCTCAGTTGGTGGCAAAACAATAGAACAGGCCATCGCCCCCGGTGCCCTTCAGCGCCTCCTGGCTGCAGCCGCCGCGCGAGGCGTGCGAGGAATTCCAGGATTTGGCGGCTACCGAATCGTCGAGGCCCGTGCGGTCATGATGGCCCATCATAGCGGCGCCTTCCGCCCCGCTCATCGTCCAGTCGCCGCAGGTCTGGTCGGCGATCCTGGTGCCGTCGGGCTTGGAGCCGGTCAGCACGTCGTGGCGGTTCGGCGTGTCACCGCGGCCGTTGACCACTTCGCCTTTCTCGCTGAGCGCCGTCTGCTTGGTGATGCCGTTGGCATCGCTGTGCAACGAGGCGACGTCGTCAGCGATCTTGACGCCCTTGGCGTTCACCCACGGCCCCTTGCCGATGCGGTCGCGGGCGTCAGTATCGCTGGTCGACAGATAGGCGGCCCAACTCTTGCCGGTGACGCCGGCGGCTTCCGCCAGCGATGCGCAATGCGCGTCGGCGCCCTTGAGGCCGCCGAGGTCGGCACCCTTGCCGGAACCGACACTGGTGACGAAGAAGCTCATCTTGGCATCTTGCGAGAGGGCTGCGCCGACTGTGGCGGCGAGGGCGGCCGCGATGGCCGTGGTGGCAACGAGAACAAGTCTGCGCATGTCGATCCTCCAGTTCGAATGGTTACGTCAGAGGAAACGTTGCCGGAGGCCTATTTAATCCATGTCGCAGTCAAGTTTTATTCCGGCTGGCGATAGGCGACGAAGCGATTGTGCTTGGCCTGGAAGATCAATCCGGTCTCTTTCAGCTCCGGCCTGGCCAGCGGTACGATGCGTTTGGCGATCTCGGCGGGGTGCGGCAACGTCTCGGGATCTTCGCCCGGCACTGCCTGGGCACGCATGGCGGTACGGGTGGCGCCGGGGTCGGCGGCGTTGACCCGGAGCGGCAGGCTCTGCGTCTCATGCGCCCAGGAGCGCATCATCGTCTCCACCGCGGCCTTGGAGGCCGCGTAGGGCGCCCAGAAGGCACGCGCCGAGTGCGCTGCGTTGGAAGACAGGATGATCGCTCGTCCAGCATCGGAGAGCCGCAGCAGGGGGTCGACCGAGCGGATCAGCCGCCAGGTCGAGGTGACGTTGATGGTCATCACCTTCTCGAAGGTTTTTGCTTCGACATGACCGATCGGCGAAATGACGCCGAGCACGCCGGCATTGGCGACGAGAATGTCGAGCTTGCCCCAGCGTTCGTGGATGGCGCCGCCCAGGCGGTCGATACCGGCCATGTCGGCGAGGTCGAGCGGCACCAGTGTCGCCTGGCCGCCGGCCGCCTTGATCTGGTCGTCGAGCTCTTCCAGTCCTCCGACAGTGCGCGCCACCGCAATGACATGCGCGCCGGCGGCAGCCAATTCCTTGGCAATGAAATAGCCGATACCGCGCGAGGCGCCGGTGACGACCGCAACGCGGCCGGAAAGGTCGAGGGTCATGCGATGGATTCCGGGAGTTTGACTAACGCTGATGACGGTCCGGTCTACGTCCCGCTTGTCGCCAGCAGCGACAGCGTGCGCACATTGTCGTGGCCTTCGAAGTCGAGCAGGCGGGTTGGATACTGGCCGGTGAAGCAGGCATCGCAAAATTGCGGCTGGTCGTTGTCGCGGCTGGCCTCGCCGACCGCGCGGTAGAGCCCGTCAATGGTGAGGAAGCCGAGCGAATCGACGCGAATGAACTCGGCCATCTCTTCGATCGACATGCGCGATGCCAGGAGCTTCGATTTCTCCGGCGTGTCGACACCGTAGAAGCAGGAGGCGCGTGTCGGCGGTGAGGCGATGCGCATATGCACCTCCTTGGCACCGGCGTCGCGCACCATCTGCACGATCTTCTGACTGGTGGTGCCGCGCACGATACTGTCGTCGACCAGCACCACGCGCTTGCCCTCGATCATGCGGCGGTTGGCATTGTGCTTCAGCTTGACGCCCATGTGGCGGATCGAATCGCCCGGCTGGATGAAGGTGCGGCCGACATAATGATTGCGGATGATGCCAAGCTCGAAGGGAATGCCTGCGGCCTGGCTGAAGCCGATCGCCGCCGGCGTGCCCGAATCCGGAACTGGCACGACGATGTCGGCCTCGACCGGGCTTTCAACCGCCAGCTCGGCGCCGATGCGCTTGCGCACCTCATAGACGTTACGGCCTTCGACCGAGGAATCCGGCCGCGCGAAATAGACATATTCGAAGATGCAGAAGCGGGTCTTCTGCGGTTCGAAGGGGAACAGGCTTTCAATACCCTTGGACGTGACGACGACCATCTCGCCGGGCTTCAGGTCGCGGACGAAACGCGCGCCGATGATGTCGAGCGCGCAGGTTTCGGAGGCCAGGATCCAGGCGCCGTCGAGATCGCCGAGCACCAGCGGCCGGATGCCGAGCGGATCGCGGCAGCCGATCATCTTCTTGGCCGTCATCGCCACCAGCGAGAAGGCGCCCTCGACCTGCCGCACCGCATCGATGAAACGCGAGTTCAAGTCGCGTTCCTTGCTGGTGGCGACGAGGTGCAAAAGCGTCTCGGTATCGGAGGTGGAGGAGAAGATCGCGCCTTGCTTCTGCAGCGCGCGCTGCACGGTCATGGCGTTGGTCAGATTGCCGTTGTGGGCGACGGCGAAGCCGCCATCGGCCAATTCGGCGAAAAAGGGCTGGATGTTGCGCATGCCGGCGCCGCCCGTGGTGGCGTAGCGCGTATGGCCAATGGCGCGGTTGCCTTGCAGGCTGTCGATGACGCGCTGCTTGGTGAAGGTGTCGCCAATCAGGCCGACATGGCGTTCGACATGGAACTGGCTGCCGTCATAGGAAACGATGCCGGCCGCTTCCTGGCCGCGATGCTGCAGCGCATGCAGGCCCAGTGTAACGATGGCCGCAGCGTCCTGCCGGCCGAAAATGCCGAACACACCGCATTCGTCGTGGAAATGGTCGTCGGCCTCGGCGGAAAGCACGTCGTCTGCGTCTGCCATCTTAAGCTCCGCTAAAATCGCCATATAATGCGGGTTCGCGCCGAAAGCAACGCGGGCCGTGCGGTCGTTCACACCATCGTCAGATCCTGACGCCGTTTTCGGGCGTCAGTTTGCCGGTGCCGCCGGTGCCGGAGCGTTGTTGGCCGGTGGTGTTGCGTCATTGTCGTCAGGCGCCGGCGTGTTGGCATCGTCGCCGCCCGCCGGAGCATCCGCGGCCGGTGCGTCCGGAGCCGCTGGCGTCTCGGCGGCCGGCTGATTCGGATTGAGCTTCTTGAGGATCGCGTTTTCCGGATCCTCGGGCAGCAGGCTTTCGAGCTTGGCGCCGATCTGTTCGAGCAGCGGCCGCGACTTGGCCTCCGTGACCCAGGCTGGTGCCTTGGCACCGGCCAGCCAGTTGAAGAACAGCAGGGCGACGGCAACGACCAGGATGCCGCGCGCGGCGCCGTAAAGGAAACCGAGCGTACGATCGAGTGCGCCGATCCTGGAATCGATGATCCAGTCGGCTAGCTTCATGGTGATGACCGAGACGACGATCAACGCGATGATGAAAACCACGCCGGCGGCCGCCGCCATGGCGACCTTTTCATTCTCGATGTAGGGCGCGAGGTAAGGCACAACCGGCTTGTAGAAGAAGAACGCCGCCGCTGCCGCCGCTGCCCAGGAGACGACGGACAGGACTTCGCGCGAGAAGCCGCGAACCATGGCGAGCATCGCCGAGACCAGAGTGAAGCCGACGAGAATTCCGTCAAGCAGCGTAATCGGCATGTCTTTCGCCCCACTCCATGAGCCGCATTATAGCGCGGAGCATCGGGTTCTGGGTCCGATGCTCTAATCTTCTTCGTCCACGCGGCTTCGGCGTGAGCCGGCTATGCGTGCCACGAGGTCGGCAAGCTCGGTCGGCTGGAAAGAACCGGCCCCGATCCCCCCGGCCAGTTCCCCGCTGCCCGAGGGCAGAACCGCGCTTCCAAAACCCAGCTTTTCGGCTTCCTTGAGGCGCTGTTGCGCATGCGCAACCGGCCTCACGGCGCCCGAAAGGCTGATTTCGCCGAAATAGACGCAATCGGCGGGAAGGGCAAGACTGGTGAGCGAGGAAACCAGGGCGGCCGCCACTGCCAGATCGGCCGCGGGCTCCGAAATCCGGTAGCCTCCGGCGACATTGAGATAGACATCGTGAGTGCCGAAGCGCACGCCGCAATGGGCTTCGAGAACCGCCAGGATCATCGACAGCCGGGCGCCGTCCCAGCCGACGACGGCGCGGCGCGGCGTGCCGAGCGAGGAGGGTGCGACCAGTGCCTGGATCTCGACCAGCACCGGCCTTGTCCCCTCCATGCCGGCGAAAACCGCCGCCCCCGGCGATTTGGCATGGCGTTCGCCAAGGAAAAGCTCGGACGGATTGGCGACCTCGCGCAGGCCCTTGTCCGACATTTCGAAGACGCCGATCTCGTCGGTCGGTCCAAAACGGTTCTTCACCGTGCGCAGGATGCGATAGTGATGGCCGCCTTCGCCTTCGAAGTAGAGCACGGCGTCGACCATGTGCTCGACGACGCGCGGCCCGGCGATCTGGCCTTCCTTGGTGACATGGCCGACCAGCACGATCGCCGCCCCCGTGGATTTCGCATAACGGATCATCGCCTGGGCGGCGGCTCGCACCTGTGTGACGGTCCCAGGCGCCGAATCGGCAAGGTCGGTCCACAGCGTCTGGATCGAATCCAGGATGACGAGATCAGGCCGCTTGCCGTCGGCGATCGTCGCCAGGATGTCCTCGACATTGGTCTCGGCGGCAAGTTCCACCGGAGAAGAGGCGACGCCAAGCCGCTGCGCCCGCAGCCTGATCTGCGCGACCGCCTCTTCGCCGGAAACATAGACGATGCGATGGCCTTTTGATGCCAGCGCCGCGGCCGCCTGGGTGAGCAGCGTCGACTTGCCGATGCCGGGGTCGCCGCCGACCAGCAACGCCGAGCCGCGCACGAAACCGCCGCCGGTGGCGCGGTCGAGTTCGCCAATGCCCGAGATGATGCGCGGCGCGTCCTCGATATCGCCGGACAGCGTGGTCAGCACCACCGCGCGGCCCTTGCGGGCGTTGCGCGTGTTGGCTGGTCCCGAGCCGATGCCGCCGGACGTGCCTTCCTCGACCAGCGTGTTCCACTCGCCACAGGCATCGCATTTGCCGGCCCAGCGCTGATGCACCGATCCGCAACTCTGGCAGATGAATTGGACGCGTGACTTTGCCATTACGTCGCCGCAGGCTGAAAATTGGGAAAGCGGGGCGTTCCTTCACACCCCCCTCTGTCCTGCCGGACATCTCCCCCCTTGAGGGCCTGTTGCAAAATTGTGTGGATGTGATTCCCTGTTTTTGAAACGGGGATCTTGCGATGACGACGAAGC